>NZ_KI518173.1:0-7721 GCF_000479045.1 Cetobacterium somerae ATCC BAA-474 | reverse complement strand
TTTTTAATTTTGGGACGAACTCATTTTGATTTACTTAAATGAGATCTCCCGAAGAAATATGTTGAAAACACGTTGCTTGGGAGAATCTCTCAAGCTTTTTTTATTTATATACAATAAATTTAAACGTGGAGGAATATTAATATGAAAAAAATTATTTTGTCTGGAATTTTATTAGGAAGTTTAGCATTGGTAGGTTGTGGAAAAGAAAAGGAAAAAAATATTATAATAGGAACACCATCTAGAATAAAAAAATTAGATCCTATGGTATCTAATGATATTCCTTCACTGCTTGTAACTAATCAAATTTTTGAAACATTTTTATACTACGAAAATAAAGAGTTAAAGTCTAATGTACTTGATAAATACATCTTTGTAAACGACACTTTGGAACTTACTCCAAAAAAAGATTTAAAATTTTCTAATGGAGATTCTGTTACTATTGAAGATTTTAAAAATAGTCTTGAGAGAACTTTAACTCATCCTGGATGCAAATTTCTAACTGGAAATATTGAAACTATAAAGATAAATGGAGATAAAATTGTAATTACTTTTAAAGTTGCTACACCTTCAATTTTAAATAATATGACATATCCAATGATTGTTCTTTTAAAAGAAACTGATAAAGGATTAGTTGGAACTGGTTCTTTCAAATTAGATAAAGAGGATATTGATACCATTGAATTATCACCAAATAATTATTCTAAAAATCCTGGGAAAAATAAAATCATATTTAGAGCTATTCCTGAAGATAATGCTAGAACAATGGCTTTAGAAGCCGAAGAAATCCAAATCAACACCAATGTTCCTCCTGTTGATAAAAAACTAGTAAAAAGCAAAGGAATAGAGGTTATTGAAACGCCCTCTGTAACTACAGAAATGGTTTGGTTTAATAATGAAAAATTAACTTTAGAAGAAAGAGTAAAAATATCTAAAGCAATAAATAAAAGAGATTTAATAGCTACTTCTTTAGAAGGAAGTGGAACTATTGCAACATCTATGATTCCTGAAACTTCGTATGGTTTTTCTCCAAACACAAAGGAAATAGAAGTAGAAGATGTTAAAATAGATCGTACCTTAAAAATTATTTTAAATGATGTTGGAACTAGAAAAACAAATGCTCAAATAATCCAGGCTAATTTAAAAGAAGTTGGAATTGAATCTGAAATTATAATTTTAGATTGGGCTAAATATTTAGATTCTTCAGCTAAAGGGGAGCACGATCTTCTTCTTGGAGGATGGGTTAACGGAACTTTTGATGCTGAAGGAGTTTTATATCCTTTGTTCCACTCTCAAAACGCTCCTGAAGCAGGAAGAAGAACAATGTGTTCGATTCTCTTTTAGAGTCTTCTAGAACTTATGATTTAAAGCAAAGAGAGGAGTATCTAAAAAAAGCTGCTGAGAAATTATACGAAGATTATGCTATTTTACCTCTATATTACCCTAATTACTCTGTAGGAGTTGCAAATAATGTTGTGGGATTTAAAGGAGACGAAAGAGGACTTTATAATTTCTCTCAATTAAATTTTAGAAATTAGATTTTATTTAAAAAAAATGAATAAGAGATGACGTAAGTCTTCTCTTATTCATTTCTATCTTCTTTTAAAATACTGTAAATCAAATGAAGCATCTCTTCACCTTTATAAACTTTTACAAATTTCCCTTCAATCTTCATCCCAGCTCTTTCAGCCACTCTACAAGAGTTAATATTTTCAGGTCTAATTTCAGCAATTACTTTATTAACATGTAAAAAATCAAAAGCATATTTTATACAAGCACTTACACCTTCTGTAGCATAACCAAATCCCCAATATCTCTTATCCAATATATAAGCTACTCCTATATGTTTTTCCCCATTGATATCCTCTATTAAAGGTCCAATTAGTCCAATAATTTTTTTTGTTTCCTTTTCAAAAACAGAAAAATAACTATATCCCTCATTTTTATAACGAACTCTATTTTTTTCAATCCATTCCATAGTTTCTTTTTTAGAAAATCCATGTCCCCATGCATACATAATCTCTTTATCTTTTAAAATGTTATATATTGAATCAAAATCATCTTCAGCAATCTCTCTAAACTTTAATCTTTCACTAATAATTTTGTATTCCTTATCCATCTTTCATCTCCAATTATAGCTTTTTTATTTTTTGCACACATCAATCCATGAAATAAAAGGTGTATATTTTTCTATCTCTTCTATTGTTAGTTCAATTGCACTATTACTGCTTCCACAAGCTGGAAATACTGTTTTAAATCTCTTTAAGGAATCATCTAAATATATATCTATATTTTCATTAATTCCAAATGGACAAACTCCGCCAACATCATGGCCTATAGTCTCTAACACCTCATCAAATTTTAACATTTTAGCTTTGGATTTAAATTGCTCCTTATATTTTGAGTTATCAATTTTTGTATCTCCAGCAGTTACAATTAAAATTGGATTTTCATTAACAACAAAAGAAAGTGTTTTTGCTATTCTACACGGTTCGCACTGTAAAGCTTCAGCTGCTAACTCCACTGTGGCACTTGATACCTCAAACTCTTGAATTCTATTTTCAATTCCAAACTCTTTAAAATACTCTCTAACTTTTTCAATTGCCATTGATCTCCTCCTCACTATTTTTTAGAAATAACTTTATCATAGCAATAAAATGGTTTTTCCTTTCCTAAAAATTCCATTTCCCCAGCTAATTGAAATCCAAATTTTTTAAAAAGAGAGTTCATCTTATCGTTTATTGAATATGTATCCGTTTTGAGGTATGAAACCCCATTTTCCAATGCTAGCTCCTCTGAAAACTTTAATAATGAAAGTCCTACCCCTTGATTTCTAAAGTTTGGATTCACTGCCATTCTATGAACAATCATAGCCTTTTCTAAAGATTGCCAATCAATATGGTCATACTCAGCAGGTTCTATGCAATTTATACAAACAAAGCCTCTTATTTCATCATTTAACTCATCCACATATAAATCACCAGCATCTATGTCTTTTGAAAAGTTTATCGCTTGTGGGTAGCTTTCATCCCACTGAGTATTATTATAAGTTTTCATCTCTTTAATTGTTACTGATATAATCTCCATTATTTTTTGAATATCTATCTCTGTTGCTTTTCTTATCACAATTTTTTCTCCCCTTTAATTATAAGATATTAGAGATTTTAACCCTTTTTCCAATATTTTCATAGTATAAAATTTATAAATAAAAAAATATCCACTACACTCTATCTTGTAGTGGATATTTTATTTTCATAAAATTATATTATTTTTTATAATTAAAATCTGGAATTTGCTCCCATCTTTTTTTCAATGTATGAGCTGCTAATTTTGGTTTTCTTTCTCTTGTAAATATCCCTTTTTTATTTCCTCCAACTTTCATTCATAATTTATCTTTTAAAATTTTTACCTGGATTGAAAATTCATCTACAATAGCTGAAGTTAAAAAAATTGATGAGGATATCATAAAAGAATATTCTAAGCTTTGTCTTTTTCATAATGAAAAATATAATACCTATAGTTTAAATATAAAAAATGCCCTACTTTTTATTGATATAAATAAAGATAACCCTATTAGTTTAAGTGAAGTTGCTGATTTTGTTTCACTTAATCCTGATTATCTTTCAAGATTGTTTAAAAAAGAAGTCGGTATAAATTTTAAAGACTATATTCAAAAAATAAAAGTAGATTTGGCTATAAACTACCTTGAAAATACAAATTTAAAAATATCTGAAATAGCTTTTAAGTTAGATTATTGTAATATTGAAAATTTTTCTAAAATTTTTAAAAAATATCAAAATGTTACTCCAGCTAAATTTAAAAAAACTTGGAAACTTCTAATATAAATAAAAAATAGAGAGGTTTTAATTCCTCTCTATTTTTTTATTTTATAAGTTCTAAATACTTATCTATAACATCTTTTGGTTCTGCCCTTTTTGTATAATCAGCATCTATATAAGCATACACAATAACTCCTGATGAATCTATTATATAAGTTGCAGGAATTGGAAGGAGTCTACTTTTCTTCCCTTGAGATTTTTCTAAATTAATTCCAAATCCATCATAAATATCTTCAATTGTTTCAGTTATATCAAATGTCAGATTTAATTTTTTAGCAAACTTATTATCAATATCTGAAAGAACTTCAAAATTGAGATTTTCGACATTAATAGAACTCTCTGGTCTTTCTGGAGAGATTGCTATCATTTTAATTTTATTTTTATCCTTTAATAACTCATTGTATGTAGATAATTCTAAATTACAATATGGACACCAAGTCCCTCTATAAAAACTTATAATTGCTGGTTGTTTTCCTAAAACATCCATTATAGATACTTTGTCTCCTAAATTATTTAACAAAATAGTATCTTCTATTTTATCTCCAATATTAAATGTCTCTTTTTCTAATTCACTATTTTTTAAACTTTGAGTAGCTTCTAACATTTTAGATAATATTTCTGGACTTATCCTATTTTTAGCTGACTCTCTTCTTTCTGATAATTTTTTTTCAAGAATATTCACCGTTAATCCCCTCTTTAAATTTTTAATTGTACTCTTTTATGCTTTAAGAATAATATAAGATAGGTATAAAAACAATTAGTTACTATTTTGTTACCAGTTACGTAGAAGTAACTAGTTTACAAATTATGTAGCTTTATGATATTCTAAAAGGTAATTATGTTTAAAAGGGGTATTTATTATGAAAAAAATATTAATCTTTAGTTTCTTAATTTCAACTCTAACCTTTAGTAGTGAATCTATTGGAGTTGGTAAAGATGATAAGTACGGATATGAAATAAAATTAAAATTAGAAAAAGATTCAAATGGAAAGATTAAAAATATTGAAATTCTAGAAGACAATACTAAAAAAAGTATTTCTAGAAAAGCACTTCCTAAATTAATAGCTGAAGCAAAAATTAAAAATTCAGCAGATATAGATTCAATTGCTGGAGCCACATACACATCTGATGTTTTTAAAAAGGCTTTAAAAGCTGCTCTTGAAAATACCAAGTAAGCAAAAATAATTTCAAATCAAAAGGTGAATAAATGAGAGAAATAACTTGTCCTTTAGAAGCTGTTTTCTTTATCCTAAGAGGAAAATGGACCCCTATTATTTTATGGAGAATGCGTTTAGGAAACCAACGTCTAACTGATTTAAAAAAAGATATTATTGGTTGTAATGAAAAAATGTTAATCCAACACTTAAATGATATGATTGAACATGGACTTTTAGAAAAAATTGAATATAATGTTTATCCAAAACATACCGAATATAGATTGACCGAGTTTGGAAAAGAGATAATCCCTACTTTTGCAAAATTTCAAGAGTTAGGAATTAAATACTTACAAAAAAGTGCATTATTAACAGATGATAAATAGTATGTTATTCTTAAGTTGAATTAAAACTTAGGAGGAACCTATTATGAAAAAAAATATTTTAGTAACATTAAGTGCTTTATCTATTTCAGCTTTTGGATTTACTTTAGAAAGTAATAGTATAGAAAATGGATATATAAAAGAAAAATATGGTAAACATGGAACTCAAAATCTAAATGGTATGCCTAGTTTATCTTTTCCTTTAGAATGGAAAAATGCTCCTAAAAATACTAAAAGTTATGCTTTAGTTATGGAAGATTTTGATGCTATTCCTGTTACAGGATTTTCTTGGATACATTGGATTGCAATTATTCCTAAAACAACTACTAAACTTCAAGAAAATGCTAGCTTAGAAAATAAAGAGATTATTCAAGGTGTTAATAGCTGGATCTCTTCTATGGGAAGATTAAATAAAAGTGATGCCTCACATTTTGGAGGTCCTGCACCACCAGATACAGATTATACTTATAACATTACTATCTATGCTCTAGACAAAGAGATTAATTTACAATCTGGATTTTATTTAAACGAACTTTATACTAACATGGATGGCCATATTCTTGATAAAGTTACATTAAAAGCTAAATATAAAAAATAAAGAAAGATGAAGTATGCAGTAAATATATGTATACTTCATTTTTTTAATTTTATATATAAAAAAAAGATGTATTTCTACATCTTTTAAAGTTCGTATTGGTACCCCGTAGGGGAATCGAACCCCTGTTTATAGAGTGAAAATCTATTGTCCTTACCACTGAACGAACGGGGCAGGTGATGGTGCGTCATACTGGGCTCGAACCAGTGACAACACGATTAAAAGTCGTGTGCTCTACCATCTGAGCTAATGACGCATATCTTGTTAAATTTTTATTTATTTTTTGGTGGCGGGAGCTGGACTCGAACCAACGACCTTCGGGTTATGAGCCCGACGAGCTGCCAACTGCTCTATCCCGCGATATATTAAATGGTGCCTGGGGCCGGAATCGAACCGGCACGCTATCAGATAGCTCAGGATTTTAAGTCCTGTGCGTCTACCTATTCCGCCACCCAGGCGTCCTAGTTAGAAACTTACATTTCTCTCACGAACAAAATTATTATACCGCATTTTATAAAAAAAGTCAACTATATTTTTTATTTAATTTAAATATTTTATTTATTTTTCTGTTTCTTGATATATAATGTATATAACAATTTAATTATTTTTAAGGAGAATAACATGACTGGAAAAAATAGAAAAGATATTAAAGCAGGATTAAGAGTTATGATAGTAAAAAAAGAAGATCAACGAACTGGAAAGCTTACTGAAGGAGTTGTTAAAGATATTCTTACAAACTCTAGTACACACCCCCACGGAATAAAAGTTAGACTTCAAGATGGAACTGTTGGTAGAGTCCAAGAAATCAAAAGTATTTAAACATAAAAAAACTTAGATTAAGTAATAACTTATACTTAATCTAAGTTTTTCTAATTATATTTTAATTATTTTTCTTAATTTCAAAAATTAACATATGTGAATTTTCTAAAGATTTGATTTCTATTTCTTCATCTCCCATTATAGCTTCATACCTTTTTCCAAGTAATCCATCTATTTCTGTTTCTCCTTCAAAAAATGCTATATAATAACCAAATCCTTTTTTAGGAGAAAATTTTATTTTTTTATCTTTCTCTAAATATAATGCAAATATATTTATATTTTGATTTATTTTTATAGGAGCTTCTTTTTCACCAGAAGCTATCAATAAAAATTTATTTACTCTATCTTCCCATTTAAAATCGACCTGTCCATAATTTGGTTCATAATCCATTTTATTAGGAATTATCCATATTTGAGCAATCTCAACTGACTCATCCTCTTCATTGAATTCTGAATGAGATACTCCACTTCCTGCACTCATATATTGAACAGAACCTTTAGCAACTTTTTTACTCTCATTATTAATACTATCTTTATGAGTTATAACTCCTTTTAATATATAAGTTAATATTTCCATATTTTTATGAGGATGAGTTTCAAATCCTGTGTGTGGAGCTATAATATCATCATTTATAACTCTTAAAGGCCCAATTCCCAAATTATTAGAATCATAGTATTCTGCAAAGGAAAAATGATGAACAGAGTACAACCAATCGTATCTACTTTCACCCATATGACTTTTAAATTTTTTTATTAACATTTTACAAAAAGTGTTCAATTAATATTGAAGCACAATTCTTTCACCTCCATTAAAAATATACATCATTTAAATATTAAAATACTTCTTAAATATTTTTGTATATTATTTTTTAGAGCAATAAATTTACAGCTTTAATCTTTTAATAATTTTTCTATTTTTAATAATAATTTTTCT
>NZ_KI518172.1 GCF_000479045.1 Cetobacterium somerae ATCC BAA-474 | reverse complement strand
ATTTTATGTCTACAAACTTATTCTAACACCACCTACTAATAATATTTTTTTCATAATCTTAACTCCTCTTTTTTAATTTATTTTTTATTTTATAAATTAATATTACCAAAGATTTGTTACAGAAATATGTCAAAATAAATATATTATTAAAACTCTATTATTTTTTTAAAAATCCATGTTTCTCCAGTTCACAAACATTATTTAATATATACTTAAAATCCATCTTTATTGTTGGAACTTTTGTCTTTTTTATATTTATGTCATTTAAAGTTAATATGAAATCTATTTCATTTTCATTTTTTAAAAAATCTTTTAATTGATAATTATCCAATATCTTTAAAATGTTTACATAATAATTTCCTTTTATATATTTTAATAACATTTTTCCATAGATATGATTAAAAGAGTTATCTATTATTGCTATATTTTTTGGTTTTTTATGTTCTAAATCACTCATATCTACGCTATTTTTTATAAGTATAGTTAGATATATGATATCCTCTAAATAAAATTTAGGAATAATTTCTTTGATTACATTATTTATTTCTACATAGTATTTTTTATATTCTCTATCTAATTTATGTAGCTCTTTATGCTCTAAAAAATTTAATTCTGCTTTAAACTTTCCTATTCTTATCGCATTAGAAACTTGCATTAAAAAATCTTGTTCTTTTGGAATAGTTATATTTAATTTAAATTCAAGGTTTTTTAGAAATAAATTTACTTCATTCTCAATATTCATTGTATATCTTTCAATATCTAATGATAAAAGAAGTTCCGCTATTGTATCTAATTCGTATATTTTTAATTCCTCTAATCCATGAGTTTTTAAAAAATTTATAACTTTATTATAATATTTATTTTCTAATAAAACCTGAGAAGTTCTATATTTCTCGTATGAACATGGAAAATTAATCTCTCTAAATGAATGAATCAAAATTATTGAAACAATTTTAAAAAAATCTTCTGGTGGAAGGGAAATATTCATTTTATTTATTAGATTTAAAACTATCTTTTTAGCTAGACTTACCTCTTTTTTAGAAAAAATGCTGTTAATCAAATTAATAAATAAATTATGACAACTATCTCTTTCTACAAAATACTTAGTTAAATAACTTGCAAATAAAAATCTTATATCTATTTCATTTCCAATAAGAAAAACTCCTTTTGAAGGTAAACTTTCTAATTTAAGGTTATACTTTATTAAATATTCTTTTATTCTTTCTAAATCATAGTTTAACGTTCTTCTTGTGATATCTAATTCAATAAAACTATTACTTAATATCACTTTATTAGTAAAAAAAAGTTTTAATAAAATATAGTCTCTTCTTTCAATAGGACTAAAAGGTGCATGTGATAATAAATCTTTTATTTTTAAAATTTCTTTCTCGTCGATATAAAAAATTTCATCCTCTTTCAGTATTCCATTTATATTATGGTTGTGTAAAAAACTATTTACTGTATTTATATTCATTGTTATTGATCTTTTCTTTATTTTTAGAACTGTTTCTAACTCTGAATAACTGTATCTCTTTAAACTTAAAAACAGATTTAAAATATTCAATGATTTTTTATTTAAAAACATTTTTAGATAACACTTTTAGCTTTATTTTTCTATATTAAATTGCTAAAAGTAAATCCTTTCACCCCTCTTCTTTAATTTTTTTACTCTTACTTAATGATAATTAAATAAAGATATGCTTAAAGAAAAGAATTCTTCAAAACATATCTTATCAAATTTATCATATTTA
>NZ_KI518171.1:42067-116913 GCF_000479045.1 Cetobacterium somerae ATCC BAA-474 | reverse complement strand
ATTTTATATTATGAGATAAAATTATTCAAAGAAATAATAGAGAAAAGAGAAGATGACCTCATAAAAAAAATGTTAAAATTTCCTGAGTATCAGTTAATTGATTTTTTAATTAAAGAAGAAAAAAAACCAACTGAGAACAAAGAACTAGATGAACTTGCGAAAGAGTTAAAAAGACAATGGGAATACGATAAATATGGAAAAAATTAAAATAAAAGAAGAAGAAGTAAATACTAGAAATATATTTTTAACTATGAGTAGAAAAGAGAGAATATACTATATTTTTAAATATATCTTTTTTTATCTTGTGGCAACAGTAAGTGGATTTATAGTTCCGCAAATAACAGAAAGCAAAGTTGCAGTTAGTAAATTTATAAATATCCAAGATTATCTTATTTTCAATACACAATTTAATATAAATATATTAGGAAGATTATGTATTATTATTTTAGGTTTTATAGTTTACATAACCTTTATTTTAAAATATAAAAATGAAATAGATAAAGAATGGATAAGTGTGAAGACAATATCATTGTTACAAAAATTTATTTATATAACAGGATTTTTACAGGGCTTACAATTATCTCAGGAACAAATAGTGAAAAATGTTATCATGGTATTTAACAGAGAATTTATTATAGGATTAATGTCTATAGGAATATTATTATTAATATATCGAATATTTGAAGAGGATTGTGATAAGGAGATAGAACATCGTGAAAAAACTATAGATAGCTTATACCCAAGTAGAAAGTTAGCAAGAAAAAAAATGAAGTATTTGTTGGAAGAAGATTTAGTTTCTTCTATTTTAGTTGATGGTGACTGGGGAATTGGAAAAACATTTTTTATAAGTACAGTATTAGAATCAGATAAAAATAAATATGATATTCTAAAATATGATGCTTTATTATATGGAACTAGAGAAAAATTAATGAAAGCCTTCTTTAAAGATTTAAAGATGTTAGCAAAAAAAAATGGATTTTTAGTAGGAGATAGTTATGATTATTTAGTTATGCTAGAACCGATTCTTACAAAGTTTCCTTTAGGATTAGGTAAACTACTTCTAAAAGAAAATTCTAGTGAAAATTTAAAAAGAGAATTTAAAAGTTTCATAGAACGTTTTAAAAATTCAATAATAGTTGTGATTGATAATTTAGAAAGAATAAATCAAAAAGATGTCTTTATAGAAGTAATTAGCTTTTTTCATGAGTTGAATGATTTTAGAAAAATTAAAGTGATTATGTTGTTAGATACTAAAAAAATAAAAACTTTAGGAATACCAGAAGGATATATAGATAAATTTTTTATTCATAGAATAGATTTAAAAGAAATACCTATTGAAGATATTTTATACGAAGAGTTTTTAAAGAAAAAATTAGAAGAAAATATTGATTTATATTTTATTGTTGATAAATTAGAGGAAGTCAAAGAAAAGCGATTAAAGAAATTTGGAAAATTAGAAAATATTAATAATTTTCATAATCCGAGAATTTATGAACAAGTTATAAATAGATTTAATGTAAATATCGAAAGTTATGAAAATGTTTATATTTCAGAAATAAGTGATGATATTTATAAAAAATATATGTTATTATCATCATTATTTTATTTTTTATTACCCAATTTAGAAGGTGAAGAACTAGATGAATTGATGCCTTCTGAGGGAGATGAAGCAATAGCAAATAAAATTATAAGAAGGGATTATTTTGATACAGGAACAGATATAAGAGATCAGGCAAAGAACATTGTCGAGAAAAATATAATAGGAATTAAAATTGAAAAATATCTTGAAGAAATATTGTATTATCATAATTATATTTGTAATACAGAACCAAAACTTAAAGAAAAATATTTGTGTTTATTAAAAGAACTTACAGAAAAAAAAGGAATAAAACTAAAACTTTTAAAAATTGAAAATTATTCAATTAATAACTTATTTGATTTAAGGTATGAAGTGCTAAAGCTAGAAAAAGAATTGAAAATTAGTTCAGAAGAAAGTATAGTTAATATTTTAAGAAAAAATTTAGATAAGGAGAAGCTTGAAGTATATATAGAAAATTTGATTAAAATTTATCAAATTGAAATAGAAGAAATTCAAAATTATGTAGCACCTTTAGGAAAAGTTTTAAGTTTAAAAAGTATTTTGCAAGATGGGAGTGTATCTGGTAAAGAGGAATTTGAAGATATATTAGATATATATTTTTCTGAAATAAAACCTGTTAACGAACATTTTGAAAATATATTGAACGTAGTAAAAGATGGTGAATTAAAAGAAAAATTAAATCAATTTGCCTATAAATATAAAAAATTAAGTTAAATTCTATAAAAGTTATTTAACCTGAAAGATCTTTTGAAAAAATATATCTGAAGATGGAAAGAAAAAAGAGATGGAATAAGGAGTGTTATTTTAATCATAGCGTTGATTAACTCTTAACGAATAACTTATTTTCTCTATTTAAATTACACAAAATTTTGTTATACTATAATTATTAGAAAATGAACAAATAGGAGAAAATGGGGGAAAAATGAAAGCATCTCAATTAGTAGAAATATTTCAATATATGTTAGATAAAAATGAGTTTCATTTAAGTAAAATTAGTCAACAGTTCAGTGTGTCAGAAAGAAGTTTACGTTATGAGCTAGAGAAACTAAATGAGTTTCTAGGGGAAAGTAACCAACCTAAAATAGTAATTGAAAAAGGGTGTTTAAAACACAGTAGTTGGGAGATAGTGTTTGAGAACATCAAAAAAAATGGGACACATTCTCTATCTATTCAAGAAAGAGAGATGTATATACTATTAAATATCTTTTTAAATAGAGAGATAAACCAAAAATCAGTTGGAATAGAGCTAGATATAAGTCCAACAACAGTGAAAACACACTTTAAAGAGGTAAAAATTTTTTTAGATAGCTATGGATTATCACTAAATATAAAACCTAAAAAGGGATTGGAGTTAGATGGAAAAGAGGAGAATATAAGAATCTCTTTTTTAAAACTTTTAAATAACATCTCTAAAAGTAACTCAATTTTCTTAAAAGATTATTTAAAAGAAAACTTTTTTGAAAAAATAGAAAAAGATGGAATAAAAAGGTTTATAAACTATTGTCAAAAGTTAATGAATATAATAATCTCTGATGAAGCTTATAAAATAATAATAAACTATTTAAGAATAGGTTTATATATGAATATGAGAGATCATAGATTAAATGAAATAAAAAATGAGAAATTTCTATCAGAGACAAAAGAGTATAGATGCATAAAAAAAGCTTCATCAATACTTGAAGAGTGGTATGAGATTGAACTAGAAGAGATAGAGTATCTAAAAATAACTGACTACTTTTTAGGAAGTAACACATATAATCTTAACTACTCATACTATGATAACTGGGTAGAGATAGAGATTATGTTAAAAGAGATGATATTAGATTTTAACAGTTATATAAAAGAGAACATCGCTGAAGATAAACTTTTATTAGAGGGGTTATTAAATCATATAAAACCTACAATATACAGAATAAAAAATAAGATAGAGTTAGAAAACTCAATATATAAAGAAGTTTTAGAAAGTTATCCAAACTACTTTAATATAACAAAGGCAGTTTTGAAAAAGATAGAGGATAAGATGAATCTTACATTTACAGAGGATGAAATCTCCTTTTTAGTTATCCATTTTAAAGCTGCAATAGATAGAAATAAAATAAAAAGTAAAAAGAAAAGAGTAGTTTTAGTTTGCGGGTCAGGTTATGGAACATCTAAACTATTAGCCCAACAACTAAATCAGTACTATCACCTAGAGATTGTAGATATAATTCCAGAGTATCTAATAGATAAGGTAGTTTCTAAAAATGATATAGACCTTATTTTGACAACAGTGGATGTAAAAGGAGATTTAGAGGATAGAATAGTTTTAAAATTAAATCCTATTTTAACAGAAGAGGATAAAAGAAAAATAGAAGCAATAGGTATTCATAAAAGCTCAAAAAAAATATCTATGACTAAATTAATAGAGGTTGTTAAGGAAAGTTGTAAAGGTTTTGATGAGAAAGAGTTAAGAAACAACTTGAAAAATAGTTTTGATGAGTACTTAATAGACGATTTCTTTCAAGAAAAGAATACAATTTTTGACTATATAGGAGATAGAGTTTTAATAAACCAAGAGGTTAAAGATTGGAAAGAGGCTATAAGAAAAGTTGGCCAACTACTTTTAAATGATAAAATTATAAAAGAGAGCTATATTGAAAACTCAATAAAGTCTATAGAGGAGTTTGGTTCATATATGGTTTTAGGAACAGAAACTCTATTCCCTCATGCTAGAACTAAAGGAGATGTATTTGAAACTGGTTTTTCAGTTATGACTTTAAAAACTCCAGTTTTACTACCAACAAATGAGAAGATCTCAACTCTTATTATGTTTTCCTCTAAAAATAACAATGACCATTTAGAAACCTTCATAAAATTAGTGGATCTTTCAAATGAGGAGAGTTTTTTACAGGATATAAAAAGAATTAAAAAACAGGAAGATTTTATAAAAATATTAAATAGATAGATTGGCTAGTCTCTTTATTAGAGACTAGTTTTTTTTTGAAAAGATGAAAAAAATAGCCTCTTTATTTTAATATGTGTTCCTTATATAATTACAGTATACTAAAAAAAAACAAAAGGGCTGATATAATGAAAAGTATTTTAAAAGATAATATTCATGTTTTAGAAAGAGTAGAAGATTGGAAAGATGCAGTTAGAAAATCAGGGAAAATACTTTTGGAAAATCAAAGTATTGAGGAAAGGTATATAGAAGCAGCAATAAAAAACATTGAAAAGTTAGGAAACTATGTTGTGATAACTGATAATGTTGCTATGCCTCATGCAAGGCCAGAGGATGGAGTTAATCAAACAGCACTGTCGCTATTACTGATAAAAGATGGAGTGGACTTTTTAGGAGAGAATGTAAATTTAGTATTTATGCTAGCTTCTAAAGATAACTCATCTCATATTGAGGTTATAAGAAAACTGTCACAGCTAGTTGATGATGAAGAGATTGTTGAAAAAATGAGTTTTGCTAAAAATAAAGAAGAGATTTTAAATTATCTATAAAAGAGGGAGTGAGAATTATGGTAAAGATTTTGACAGTTTGTGGAAATGGAATTGGAAGTAGCTTAATGTGTGCTATGAAAATTGAGGAGATATGTCAAGAGGAGGGAATCACTGCAGATGTAAGCTCGTGTGATTTTAACTCTGTTTCTGGAAAAGAGGTAGATTTAGTTGTAACAATAAAGGAGTTAGCAGATCAAATAACAAATTTGAAAGTTGTACCAATTAGAAGTTACACAAACAAAAAGAAAATAAAAGAGGATGTATTAGAAACTATATTAACTTTAGTTAAATAATGATTATTGAGGGGTGAATAAAAATTATGTTAGGTTTGATAGGTGTAATAGGAAATGATATATTAACAAATCCAGCGTTTTTATTAGGACTTATGTCTTTTATAGGTTTAGTTGCTTTGAAAAAGCCAATTAATAAATTGATTGTAGGTACATTAAAACCAATACTAGGTTTTATTATGTTAGGTGCTGGAGCAGACTTTATCGTTAAAAATCTTGATTATTTAGGAAAGATGATTGAAAAGGGATTTAATATAACAGGAGTTGTTCCAAACAACGAAGCTATTGTTTCAATAGCTCAAAAGGTTTTAGGAAAAGAGACTATGTTTATTCTGTTAGCAGGTTTAATTATAAACATATTAATAGCTAGATTTACAAAGTTTAAGTATATATTCTTAACAGGGCACCACAGCTTCTTCTTAGCATGTATGTTCTCAGCAGTTCTTGCAAAGATTGGATTTACAGGTGGAGTTCTTGTTCTTGTTGGAGGATTACTTTTAGGAATGTGGTCTGCAATTTCACCAGCAATTGGACAAAGATATACTGATTTAGTTACTGATGACGATGGAATAGCTATGGGACATTTTGGATCTTTAGGATATTATGTTGCAGCATTCATAGGAGAGAAAATTGGAAATCCTGAGGATAGTACTGAAAATATTAAAATTCCAGAGAAGTTAAACTTCTTAAGAGATACAACAATTTCTACAGGAATAACAATGTTAGTATTCTACATAGTTGCAGCAATTGCAGCAGGACCTGAGTATGTATCAGAGTTGTCTGGTGGAAAGAACTACATAGTATTTGCTATAATCTCAGCTTTAAGTTTTGCAGTTGGAGTAACAATTGTTTATAACGGAGTTAGAATGATACTAGCTGAGTTAATACCAGCTTTCCAAGGAATTTCACAAAAAGTAATTCCAAACTCTATACCAGCCGTTGACTGTGCAGTGTTCTTCACTTATGCACCTAACGCTGTTATAATTGGATTCTTATCATCGTTTGTAGGTGGAGTTCTTGGAATGTTAATCTTAGGAGCTATGGGAGCTGTTTTAATAATACCAGGACTAGTACCACACTTCTTCTGTGGAGCTACTGCAGGAATTTATGGTAATGCAACAGGTGGAAGAAAAGGAGCTATTGTAGGAGCCTTTATCAACGGTTTATTCCTGTCTTTCCTACCAGCTTTACTACTTCCTGTACTAGGTGGAATTGGATTCCAAAATACAACTTTTGGAGATATAGACTTTGGAGTGTTAGGAATTATTGTTGGAAAAGTTGGAGAGGTTTACAAAGCACCTGGAATATTAGCAATAATCTTAGTATTAGCTATATTTATAATAGTTCCATCAATAGTTAAAAAAGATGTGAAAGTTATAAACGCAAAGGATGAGTATTAAAATGAATAAGATATTATGTGTAGGACACTCTGCTTGTGACATAACTTATGTTTTACACGAGTATCCTATAGAAAATAGAAAGTATAAAGCTGACGAAACAAAAATAATGGGAGGTGGGCCCACAGGTAATGCGGCCTACCTTTTAGGAAAATTTGGTGAGTTTCCATCTTATATAACAACTTTAGGAAAAGATCTATATGGTGATTTAATTGTTAAAGAGTTAGAATCTGTTCAAGTGGATCTTAAAAACTCTTTGGTTAAAGAGGGATACACAACACCATGTAGTATGATTATAACTAATACTTCAAATGGAAGTAGAACAATATTAAATCATAGAAATAAAAACTTAATACCAAGTGATTACAAAATAGATTACTCTTTAGAACCTGAGATAGTACTGTTTGATGGACATGAGATTGAGTTAGCAAGAATGACATTGGATACTTTTCCAAAAGCTGTAACTATTTTAGATGCAGGAAGTTATAAAGAGGAAACTGTAGAGTTAGCCCAGAAAGTTGATTATCTAATATGTTCTGAGGATTTTGCAAGGGATTACACAAAAGTGGATAGATTAACTGAAGAAAACTACAGAGAGGTTTTTTCTAAATTGGAAGATTTAAATGGAAAAACTGTGGTTATAACTTTAGGAGAAAAAGGGTGTATATATAGAAAAGATGGAGAGTTATATAACTTCCCTGCCTTTAAAACAAAAGCTATTGATACAACAGGAGCTGGGGATATATTCCATGGTGCTTTTGTCTATAGTTTAGGAAAAGGATATGACTTTATAGAAACAATTAAGTTTTCATCAGTATGTGCATCACTATCTGTGGAAAAAATAGGTGGAAGAGAATCAATACCTGAGTTAAAAGACGTATACGAGAGGATGGAGAAATGGCAAAGTACAGATTTCAAGATTTAGGATTAGTTAATACAAAAGAGATGTTTAGAAAAGCTAATGAAAAAGGGTATTCAATACCAGCTTTTAACTTCGCTAACTTAGAGCAATTAAAGGCGATACTGAATGCTTGTCATGAGGCTAATTCAGATGTTATATTACAAATTTCAGAATCAGCAAGAAACTATATAGGTAAGGAAACTTTACCTCTTATGGTAAAGGGTGCTATTTTAGATTTAAGAGCTAAAAGAAGTGAAATTGGAGTAGCTTTAAACTTAGATCATGGAAAGGACTATGATTTAATTAAGGATTGCTTAGATTATGGATTCTCATCTGTTATGATAGATGCTTCTCACGAGGAGTTTTATAAAAATATTGAGAAGACTAAAGAGGTAGTGGAGTTAGCTAAGAAGTATAACGCCTCAGTGGAGGGAGAGTTAGGAATTTTATCTGGGATAGAGGACGAGATATCTTCTGAAGAGAATAAGTTTACTAATCCTAAAGAGGTAGTTGAGTTTGTTCAAAAAACTGGAGTGGACTCTTTGGCAATAGCTATTGGAACTGCTCATGGAGCACATAAATTTAAACCAGGGGAAGATCCAAAATTAAGACTGGATATTCTTGAGAATATAAGAGAGGTTTTAGGAGAGTTCCCAATTGTTTTACACGGATCATCTTCAGTTCCTGGAGAGTATATTGAAAAGTTTAGAGACAATGGTGGAATGATAAAAGATGCCATTGGAATTCCTGATTTAGAGCTAAAAAAGGCATCTAAATCTATAGTTACAAAGATAAATGTGGATACTGATGGAAGATTGGTATTTACAAGTACACTTTTAGAGTATATGAAAAATAATCCTAAAGAGATGGATTTGAAAAAGTATTTAGGTGTGCCTAAAAAGGCTATGGAAACATATTATTCTGAGAAGATAAAAAAGGTATTTAAATAGTAATTTAAAAATACGTCAAAACTTTTGACGTATTTTTTATTTTAATAAATATTTCTCTTCATTAAAAAGGAATGATTTTTACTGATAGGTATATATTGTCAAGTTTAGTAAATCAAATTTTAAAGGAGTAAAATATATGAAAAAATTTATTCATTTAAGTGACTTACACATTGGAGCTAACGAAAAAAATCTTGAAAATCAATATTTAAAAGTTATTATAGATCATATACTTCAACGTTACCAAAATTTAAAGAATAAACCAGTTATTATGATAACAGGAGATATAACTAACAATGGAGATAAGGAAGAATACATAGAAGCTGTAAAGTTATTAAATAGATTTAAAGAAAGTGGATTTATTTTAAAAATAGTTCCTGGAAATCATGATTATGGATATTGTGGAAATGTATATACTAAAGAGTCACAAGAAAACTTTAAAAAATATATTTTAGAAGATTTACTAGAACTTGAATTAGTATATACTGATGAAGGTTTATTAAATGTTTATCCAATTGTAGAGGAAGTAAATGGTGTTGTATATATAGCTCTTGATTCTGTTATTGATAAAGATGACGAGTTATTACATTTTGCATCTGGAGAGATGGGAGAGAGACAATTAAAAAAACTTGCCAATATTTTAAAAGGTTATATAAAAACTGATAAAGTTAGAGTTGCTTATTTTCATCATCATCCAGTAGAAAGATCTCTATTTTTAAAAATGGATGATGCTCAAAAAGTTATGGGAGTTTTATCTGATGTTGTAGACTTTATATGTTTTGGGCATAAACATAAAGAGGAGGAGTTAGATGGAAGTCAATATGGAGTTAGGCATATTTTAGCTTGTGGAAAATCTACAGAGGTAAAAAAAGTAGGAGATATATTTGGACCAAAGAAAGATATTTTAACATATAAAGAGATTAGTATTAAAGATAGGGACAGTTGTAGTATTACAAAATATAATTTATGTCTAACTTAAAATATTAAGAAGGGAAAAATATGCATAATATATTTTATGATGAAAGTTCAATTGAAAAAATGTATTTTGAGGGAAAAATAAGAGAAAAAGATTATAAGATATTAAAATTAAAGAATGAAACGGGTATACGCATTTTTAATAATGATAATAAAGAGACATTTATAGATAATATTTTTTCTTGTGAGATAGCAGAACTTATTTTTAAAATCGAAATTTTAATAGGGAGTTCAATTACAACAGCTAAAAAAAAAGAAAAGATGAGAGAGTTGTATTATAATAAAATTGTAAAATGTATACTTTTATGTCTTGAAAAAGATATAAATAATATGAGTAAAAAAGAGATAGATGAGATTCAAGAGTTTATTAGATGTAATAATGATACTCTAGAAGATAGACTTTTGAATAAAAATAGAATATTTTATTTTTGTACATATCTAGTGATTACTTTATTAAGTCTAAGTTTGTATTTTATTTTTATAAAATATAGAACTGATTCGTTATTAAAAAATTATATAAGTATAGTTGAAAATGAAAATATTTTGAAGAGTGTAAATATGGGACTTATGGGAGGTTTTTTAGCAATAAATTATAGATTAACAAATGAAAAAAGCTTTAAAATAACATATTTCGTTCCATACTATATTTTACTGGCAGCAGGAAGAGCTTTTTATTCTATAATTGCTGGTATAATAGCTTATTATTTAGTAAAGATTAATTTTTTTAATATACTAGATTTAGTAAGTACAAAGAACAGCAGAGAGATTTTCATGTATCTTTTAGCAACAGTATTAGGTTACAGTACAAGATATTTACCATCTATATTCAGTAGTGTTAGCTCTTGTATTTCAAAGGATAAAAATACTTCGGATAGAAATAAAGGTAGAGAGTGATAAAAAAGATTTGCTTTAAACTTTTTTGTATGATATTATGTGTCTAATAAAAAATACAAGGTAGAGGTTGCAAAGGACAAGAGTAGATTGGTGGAGCTAGACAAGGCTTTGAAGTCAATTGAAAGGGGAGTTTGCCGAAATAAAAATTCGTCAAAATTTTTATTGGGGATATAGAGAATATCTATATAACTGTCATTAGGTATCTAATGTTGTGCTATCCAAAGTTGTAAAACAATTTTCTTATATTATCATATAGTGAAATTTTACAAAAACTACCATTAAATTTTTTTGGTAGTTTTTTTTATTGGAAAAATATAAAGTATATGAAAAATTGTAAAAAATGAAAAAGGTGGGAATTAAATATGAGTTATTTAAGTAGGGTAAATGATGTTTTTAGTTTTTTAAATCCAATAACGGATGTTCTGTGGGAGTTTCCAAGAAACTTTGAGTTTTATAAAAATATCCCAATAATTGGTGAGTTTTCACTAGCGATTTTACTGCTAATAGGGTGTGGGCTATATTTCACACTAAAACTGAATTTTGTACAGATTAGATATTTTAAAAGAAGTGTGGATATTTTAAAAAGAAAAAATGAAACTAAAATTGGAATATCTCCAATGGCCTCTTTTCTACTAAGTAGTGCCACAAGAATTGGACCAGGAAACATAATGGGAGTAACAGGAGCTGTTTTAGCAGGAGGGCCTGGAGCACTATTTTGGATGTGGGTTAGTGCATTCTTTGGAATGGCAACATGTTTTGTAGAAGCTACTCTTTCTCAAATTTTTAAAGAGAAAAATGGTGAGGATTATGTTGGAGGAATAGCTTATTATGGAAGAAGATTACTAAATAATAGTAAAGTTGTTGGTTTTGTAATAGCTGTGGCATATATTTTTTATGCACTATTTACACTGCCATCTCAAGTATTTCATATGTTTACAGCATTTGGATCAGTTGCTAGTCAAATCACAGGAAGTGTTTATGCTAGAACAGATACTCTATATATTGTAATAGGATTAACTATTATCTTAGTTACAACAGTAATTATTTTTGGTGGAATTAGAAGAGTTGCTCTAGCAACAGACTTTATAGTTCCAATAATGGCAGTGACATATTTTATAATAGCACTGTTTTTAATAGCTTTAAATTTAGATAAAGTTCCATACTTTTTTACAGCTGTATTTGCAGGAGCCTTTAGTCCTGAAGCTATCTTTGGAGGAGCTATGGGAATTGCTCTGCAACAAGGTATAAAAAGAGGACTTATGTCTAACGAAGCTGGACAGGGAACTGTAACTATGGCAGCGGCAGCAGCAGATGCAAAGCACCCAGTGGAGCAAGGATTTATTCAATCTTTTGGAGTTTTTGTAGATACTTTTGTAATTTGTACAATCTCAGGATTTTTAGTTATAATTGCTAATCTATGGAGCTTAGATGGATTTGATTTTATGGCTTTAAGAAGTGATAAATTAGGTTACTTTATAACATCATTAAAGGTATTATCTCCTACTATGTTAGAGAAACCCATTCAGTTCTTAGTTGCTCTATGCTATGGAATGTTTGCTTTTTCAACTATCTTAGGAATGATAGCTTTTATAGAGGTATCAGCAACAGAGATATCAAGAAACAAGGTTTTCCTAAATATTATGAAGCTAATCTCATCACTAGTTTTCATACCTTTTGGAGTAGCATGTGTTTGGTCAGGAGCAGAGTTAGATAATATTTGGATAATAAGTGATTTAACAAATATTGTGATGGTGTATATAAACGTACCTTTAATTATAATAGGATTTAAATATAGTAAGATAGCTTTAAAAGACTACAAGGAAAAGGGTGAGCTAATATGAAATACTTAGGAACTATGAAAGATGTTGATGGAGTTTTAGAGATTGGTGGAGTTTTAGTAACAAAGCTACAAAAAGATTATGGAACACCTCTTTATATATATGATTTAGAGCTTATGGAGAAAAAGATAACAGCCTTAAAAGAGGGATTTCATAGTGACAAATTTAAAACAACTATTGTTTATGCATCAAAAGCTTACTTGTCTAAAGGGATGGTTCAAGTAGTTGATAAAATGGGATTAGATATAGATGCTGTTTCAGCAGGGGAGCTACATACAATATTATCTACTAAAATAAATCCTAAGAAAGTTCATATGCATGGAAATAATAAGTCTCTAGAGGAGTTAGAGATGTGTGTAGGTAGTGAGATAGGAAGTATAATTTTAGATAATAGATTTGAGGCTAAAAGAGTTGCTGATGTTTGTAAAAGATTAGGTAAAAAAATAGATGTAATGCTAAGACTAAATATAGGTATAGATGCTCACACTCATGAATATATAAAAACAGCAAAACATACATCAAAATTTGGAGAGTCTATTTTTGATAGGGATATAGTTGAGATTGTAAGGGATATAGTAGAAAAAGAGGAACTTAACTTTTTAGGTTTTCACTGTCACATAGGGTCACAGATTTTTGATGAGTTAGCATTTGGTGAAGGTATAGAAACTATGGTTAAATTCACAAAGGAGATTTCGGAAAAGTTAAATATAAAAATACCTGAGATAAACCTTGGTGGAGGGTTTGGAGTTAGGTATACAGATGAGGATACAGATGTAGATCTAAAAAAATTAATGAAAAAAATTGTAAAATCTTTAGAGGTAACTTTAGAGTCTGAGAAGGTTACCATTGAAAAGGTATCTATAGAACCAGGGCGTTCTATAGTTGCTCAAGCTGGAAGTACTCTTTATACAGTGGGAGGAAAGAAGAAGACTTTTGGTGGAGAGAAGTATATCTTTATAGATGGAGGGATGACAGATAACATAAGACCAGCTCTTTATAGTGCTAAGTATGAAAGCGTTGTAGCGAATAGATTGAATGAGGAGAAAAAGGAAGTTGTGACTTTAGCTGGGAAGTGCTGTGAGTCTGGAGATATAATTATAAAGGATACAAAGTTAGGGAAGTGTGACGAGGGGGATTTAGTACTTGTTAGTTGCACAGGGGCTTATGGACACTCAATGAGTAGTAACTACAATAAAGCTTTAAAACCAGCTGTGGTTTTTGTAAAAAATGGACGTAGTTATCTAGTTTCTAAAAGAGAAACTTACGAGGATTTAGTAAGAAATGATTTAATGTTAGAGGAGATATAAGGGGTTAGATATTAATTTATCTAGCCTCTTTTTTTATAAATTTTTGAAATAAAGGTTTTGTGATATAATATAAAATAAAAGAAAAAAATTGGAGGGTACAATTGGATTTTTTAAAGAGACTAGAAAATGAAGTTGGATACACAATTTACAGTCGTGGAAAAGACTATTATAATAGAGGAAAAGCTGGGAACTTCAAACTTTATGGTGTAGAAGAGGAGTATTACGGAGAGGGAGTTCGTAATCTTGAAGGCTCTGTAAAGGGAAGTAACTATTTAAACTATAAAACTGAGGTTATTTTTAGTAAAGATGAAGTTTTAGATTTTAATTGTAGCTGTATGTATTTTAGAGAGAATGTAAAACCTTGTAAACATATAGTAGCCGTTGCTATGGCAGCATATAATTTAGTATTAAAGAAAGAGAGCATAGAAAAAGCTAAACCAGATATCCACCTAGATTTTTTAAAAAATCCAATGGGTGAGAAAAAAAATCTAATATTTTTAAAGATCACTCCAAAAATTGAAAATATAAGGGGATATATAGACTTTAAACTAGATATAGAGATTGTAACAAAGGATAAAAACTATAAGTTAACTAATAAGCTATCAAAATTTTTAAAAGCCTATGGTCTAACGTCCTTTGATTTTGGAAAATCATATCAGTATAACCCTGCAACAGACTACTTTCAAGGGTGGGAGAAAAAGTTCTTAGATTTTCTAAAGGAGTATGAGGGAATTTTAGAAAAAAGTTATTATGGTGAACTTAATATTTCAACTATTTTAAGTAATAAGTTTAGTTTTGATAGACTAATGGATATCTTAGTTGAAGGAAACCAAATAATTTTAAAAGAAAAAAGTTTAAAAGAGATATTAGAGATAGATGTTAAAAACTCTGGTAGTGATATAGAGCTGGCTTTTAAAAATATATCTAGTTTTATTCAAAGGGGAGAGAGAACTCTTCTTTATTTAGACAATGGAACTCCAATTTTTTATAGAGTTTCAAGTGAGGATATAGAAGTTTATAAAAAAATTCGTCAAAAAACTAGTAGAAGTGAAACTATGGTAATTAGTGAAAATAATCTTCCTGTAGTTATAAACTCCATTCAAAAAATGGCAAAGTTAGAGTTATCAGAAAGTATAAAGAAAAAGGTTTATACTCCTAAAAAGATAGAGGATAAAATATATATAGATTCCTATAATACTTATGGATTAAAGGTTTATACTAAGAGGTTCTATGATGGAATATATGAGGGTGACTTAGATGGAACAATAATTTTAAGCAATGCTTTAGAGGGATACTCTTTATATAAAGATGTTTTAAAAGATTATCAAAATAACTTTGAAAACAACGCTTATCACATTACAAATGTTGAAAGTATATATAAGTTTGTAGTAGAGGGTATACCTGAGTTAGAAAGATACTATGAGATATATTACTCTGAGGAGTTTAAAAATAAAAGTTATACCACTGCTAGCTACCGTGTAGAAACAAAGGTCACTGATATTTTAGAGATAAGTTTTAATATAGATGGAATAGATAAAGATGAGGTACTTAGATTTTTAACTGCAGTTCGTGAAAAGAAAAAGTATTACCTTTTAAAAAATGGTGGAATAATAGATATAAGTGATACCTCTGAGCTAGATGATTTAAATGATCTTTTAGATATAGCAGAGGTGAGTAAAAAAGAGATAGAGGCTGGAGTTATATCTAGAGCTAAAAACTATAGTTATTTCTTAAGTTCAACGCTAAAAAAAATAAAAAATATAGTTTTAGATAGCGAGTTTGAGGTAATGGACAGAAATCTAAAATCTATTAGTAGTAAAGAGGAAGAGTTAGCTATTAAAAAGAGTTTTCCTATGCTAAGAGACTATCAACTTTATGGAGTTCAGTGGTTAAATACTCTTAAAAAACTTGGTCTTGGTGGAATCTTAGCTGATGATATGGGACTTGGAAAAACACTACAAACTATAGCGTATTTAGCACTAGAAAAAAGAGAACTGCCAAGTATAGTTATAGCTCCAAAATCACTAGTTTATAACTGGAAAAGTGAGTTTGAAAAATTTGCTCCTAATGTAACAGTAAAGATGTGTGTAGGTGTAAAGTGGGAGAGAGAAGAGACTATTAAAAGTCTAAAAAGTGGCGAGGTTTTAATAACAACTTATGGAGTGCTAAAAAATGATTTAGATTTATATGGAATGATACCTTTTAAAGAGGGATTTGCCAATATAGTTATAGATGAAGCACAGAATATAAAAAATATTTTGGGGAAAACTTCAAATGCTATAAAAGAGATAAAGGGTGAAACTAAAATAGCTCTTACAGGTACTCCTATTGAAAATAACATACTTGAACTTTGGAGTATATTTGACTTTGCTTTCCCAGGGTATCTTGGAAAACATACAACATTTAAAAAGAGATACTTAGATAATCTGAAAAGTTTAAAAAGTGTTGTGGGGCCATTTATTTTAAGACGTACAAAGAGTGAAGTATTAAAAGAGCTTCCAGACAAAATTGAACAGGATGTGATTGTTGAATTAAGTGAGAAACAGAGAAAGTTATACTTAGGATATTTAGAAAAGTATAAAAGAGAGGTAGAAGCTAATGGTAGTGATGCTATAAAAATACTATCTTGTTTAACAAGGCTTCGTCAACTGTGTAATCATCCAAAGCTATTTATTGAGGATTATAAAGGGGAGAGTGCAAAGCTAGATGCTCTTTTAGAACTACTTCAAGAGGCTAAAAGCGGAGGACATAGGGTGCTACTTTTCTCTCAATTTACAGAGATGTTAAGTATAATAAAGGAACACTTAAAAGATGAGTTTAATATTTTATATTTAGATGGAAAAACTAAGATAGAGGAGCGTTTAAACTTAGTGGAAAGATTCAATGGTGGAGAGGGAGATATATTTGTAATCTCTTTAAAAGCTGGAGGTAGTGGACTAAATTTAACAGGTGCAGATACAGTTATACACTTTGATCCTTGGTGGAATCCATCTGTGGAGAACCAAGCTACAGATAGAGCACATAGAATGGGACAAAAAAATGTGGTAAATGTATTTAGACTTATAACTAAGGGAACTATTGAGGAGAAGATAAATCTAATAAAAGATGAGAAATCAAAGGTTATTAGTGAAGTTTTAGATGGAGAGAAGCGAGAGCTTTTAAAAATGAATAGAGATGAGTTATTAAAGTTATTCTAATGGTACAAAAAAAGCTAGGTATAAAATACCTAGCTTAAGTTATTTAAAGAGGATGGGTCAAGGCTATCTCTATACTTTTTAGCAAGGAAAAGTCCAAATAGTAAACTAGCTAAAACATCACTTAACCAGTGATATGATAGATAAACTCTTGAAACAGCAACTAATATTGGAAAAGCAGACCAAAATATTTTCATATGAATATTTTTATTCATCATTGCTAAGTAAAAGAATCCACAAGAAGCTACCAGAGTATGCCCTGATGGGAAAGACATATAATCTCCATTATAAGGAACTCTTTTTTGTAGTACATCTGTGATAAAATAGAAGCCAAAATTATTCCACTCTTGATATGGTCGACTTCTTACAAAAACAGCTTTTAAAATAGTTGAGATTAAAGAACCAAACATCATTATAACAACTGCGCTTAAAATTAAAGTTTGAAGTTTCGTATTTTTTTTATATCTAAAATATAAAAAAGCAGGAAAAGCAACTAAAGCTAAGTAATTAGGTTCACCTAGATGAGTTATCCCTTTAAAAATATCAGTTAGAGTTTCATTTGTTAGAGGATAGTTAGCTAGTAAACCTTGAGGGTATTGATTAGATATAATGAAAGCGATTTTTTGATCTAAGAAGTTTATTACAAAAAGCAAGAATATAACAAAAACTATAAAGAGTATGTATTGCATCCTTTGAATTCTTAAATCTAGTTTAATAAGATCTCTTCTTTTGAATAAAATATAGATGATTAAACATACTAAAAATATCGTTCCTATATCTATCATAAAAACCTCCTGAAAAATTTGATTTAACTTCTATTTCTCTACTAAAATACAAGAAAAACAATATATTTCCTTTGTTGTTTTCAAGATAAAAAAATTGAATACAATTTTAAAGGTATGACTAGTATACATTTAAACAAAATGCTGATATAATATATAAAAACATTTATAGGAGAGAAAAGGATGAGATTACAAGGGGTAAGTAAAAATTCTAAAGAAAATACTAGACAGTATATATATAGAGTTTTGAGAGAGAATATTATGAGTCTAAATTTAAAACCAGGGGAATCAATAGGGGAGATAGAGTTAAGTAAGATACTAAATGTAAGTAGAACGCCACTGAGAGAGGCTATTGTACAGTTAGTAGAGGAGAAGTTACTACAAGTTTTTCCTCAAAAAGGGTCTTTTGTTTCTAAGATAGATTATGACTTAGTAGAGGAAGCTATCTTTGTTAGAGAAACTTGTGAAGAGAGAATTTTAAAAATGGCTATGTGTGATAAAAATGTAAATGATTTAGTGATGAAGTTAGAGAAAAATATAGAGTATCAAAAGATAATATTAAATTTTGATGGGGATCTACATGAGTTTTTCACTTTAGATAACGAGTTTCACTATATACTGTTTGAGCACTACAATAAAAAGAATAGTTGGAAAGCTATTAAAAGATTATCGACTCACTATGATAGACTTAGACTTTTAGATGCTTTAGAGAAAACTAATATTGAAGCTACACTAAATCAACATATAAAAATTGTAGAGTTAATAAAGAATAAAGATGATAAAAATGTAGATACACTGATTGAAAAACATCTTCTAAATTATAAAGATGTAATTAAAAAATATGAAGCAAAATATCCAGAGTATTTTTGCAGTAAGTAAAAAAAATATTGAGATGTAGCACTTGAGGTATAGTTCAAATTACTATATTTCAAGTGCTTTTTGTTTAAAATAGAACACTAAACTCTTGAAATAGAACAAAAAAATATATTGACAAATTCTAAAAGATTGGTTATCATACTTGCATACAACTAATACAAAAAGATTTGAAGGAGTTTCTAAATGAGAAAATTTATGGATTCAGATTTTTTATTAAAAAATGATGTAAGTAAAAAACTATATGAATATGCAGAAAAAATGCCTATATTCGATTATCACTGTCACCTTAATCCAAAGGAGATAGCTGAGAATAAAAGCTATGAAAATATAACACAGATTTGGCTTTATGGAGATCACTATAAGTGGAGAGCTATGAGATCAAATGGTGTAGATGAAAAGTATATTACAGGAGATGCAACTGACTATGAGAAGTTCTTAGCTTTTGCAGAAACTATGGAATACGCTTATGGAAACCCACTTTTCCACTGGTCTCACTTAGAACTTAAGAGATTCTTTGGAATAGAAGAGGTATTAAATAGAAAGACTGCTGAGAGCATCTGGAACAAAGCTAATGAGCTTTTAAAAACAAGTGAGTTTACAGCTAAAAGACTTGTAGAGAGATCAAATGTAAAGGCACTTTGTACAACAGATGATCCTGCTGATACATTAGAGTTTCATCAAGAGATTTTAAAGGATGAGAACTTTAAAGTAAAAGTTCTTCCAACTTTCAGACCTGATAAGGCCATCTATTTAGAAAAAGATGATTACCTAATCTGGTTAGAAAAATTAGAAACTGTTTCAAATGAAAAGATAGACTCTTTCAAAAAACTAGTAGAGGTTTTAGAGAGAAGAGTGGAGTTCTTCGTAGAAAATGGTTGTGTTGTAACTGACCACAGTTTAGAGGCACCTTTTTATAGAAGAGATACTGAGAATAGAATAGAGGCAATCTTCGCTAAGAGATTAGCAGGAGAGACTTTAACAAAAGAGGAAGCAGATATTTATAAAACTGAGATCTTCTTAGCTCTTGGAAAGATTTATTACAAAAATGATTTAGGAATGCAACTACACATGGGTGCTCTTAGAAATAACAACGAAAGAATGTTTAAAAAACTAGGTGCAGATGTTGGTTTTGATTCAATAGCAGATAATAACTATGGAGAGGTTTTATCAAAGTTATTAAATAGTTTAGATGTAGATGGAAAACTTCCAAAAACAATACTTTACTGTTTAAATCCAAAGGACAATGAAGTTCTTGGAACTATGATTGGTAACTTCCAAAATAGTGATACTCCAGGAAAGATTCAGTTTGGATCTGGATGGTGGTTTAACGATCAAAAGGATGGAATGATTCGTCAAATGACAGCTCTATCTCAACTGGGACTTTTAAGAAGATTTGTAGGAATGCTTACAGACTCTAGAAGTTTCCTATCTTACACAAGACACGAGTACTTCAGAAGAATACTTTGTAACTTAGTGGGAACTTGGGTAGAGGATGGAGAGGTTCCATATGATGAGGAGATCTTAAAAGCAATGATTGAAGAGATCTGTTTTATCAATGCAAAGAACTACTTTAAGTTAGAAATTTAATTAATATAGATATTTTAAGGAGGAGAAAGTGAAATTATCATTTAGATGGTATGGAGAATCTGATCCAGTAAAACTGGAGTACATAAAGCAGATTCCAACAATGGATAGTATTGTAACAGCTATATATGATGTTCCTGTTGGAGAAGTTTGGCCAATGGATAAGATATTAGCTTTAAAGGAGACAGTTGAAAAAGCTGGATTAAAATTTGATGTTATAGAGAGTGTACCAGTACATGAAGATATAAAGTTAGGTATTGGAAAAAGAGATGAGTATATAGCAAACTACAAGCAGAACATAAGAAACTTAGGAGCTGCAGGAGTTAAAGTTATATGTTATAATTTCATGCCTGTATTTGACTGGACTAGATCACAGTTAGATAAAGAGTTAGAGGATGGTTCAACAGCACTTGTTTACTATAAGGACCAAGTTGATGCGTTAGATCCATTAAATAGTAACCTATCACTACCAGGATGGGATTCAAGTTACACAAAAGAGCAGTTAGCAGAGCTATTTGCAGGATATAAAAGTATAGGACAAGAGGGACTTTGGGCTAATTTAGAGTATTTCTTAAAAGAGATTATTCCAGTAGCTGAAGAGGCTGATGTAAAAATGGCTATTCACCCGGACGATCCACCTTGGCCAATCTTTGGACTTCCAAGAATCATAACATGTGAGGAAAATGTTGATAGATTCTTAAGTCTAGTTGATAGTAAGTACAACGGATTAACTCTTTGTACAGGATCATTAGGATGTGCTAACTTCAACAACATGGAGAGATTAGTAGATAAGTACAGTGCAATGGGAAGAATCCACTTTATGCACGTAAGAAACGTAAAACTTCTTGAGGATGGAGTAAGCTTTGAAGAGTCAGCTCACTACTCAGGGTGTGGATCATTAGATATAGTTAAGATTATGGCAGCACTTCATAAGAATAACTTTGATGGATATTTAAGACCAGATCACGGAAGAATGATTTGGGGAGAAACAGGAAAACCAGGATACGGATTATATGATAGAGCTTTAGGAGCAAGTTATATAACAGGAATTTGGGAGACTCTTTCTAAGTTAAAGTAATAGTTATTAACAAAAGGAGATTTGAGATGAAATTAAACTTAAAGGATATAAAAAACATAGATGGTTCATTAGGGGTAATAGTACCAAAATATGATATTGAAGCAGTAAAAGAAGAAACTTTAAAAACGCCAAAGTGGTTACACTTTGGTGCTGGAAATATCTTTAGAGCATACATGGGGAAAGTACAACAAGTTTTAATTGAAAAAAATCTAGAGAATACAGGGATTATTGTAGCTGAGAGCTTTGACACTGAGATCATTGATAAAGCTTACACACCATTTGACAATTTAACTATCTTAACGACGTTAAATAAAAATGGAGATTTCCAAAATGAGATTATTGGTAGTATCGTTGAGTCGATAAAAGCTACTGATGAGAACTTCAAAACTTTAGAGGAGATTGTAAAAAAAGATTCACTTCAGATGATTAGTTTTACAATAACTGAAAAGGGATATAACTTAAAGGATCCTTCAGGAAACTATTTTGGAGTTATATTAGAGGATTTCAAAAACGGATTTACTTCACCAAAGCATGTAATGGCTTTAATTACAAAGCTACTTTACTCAAGATTTAAAACTAATGGAACACCAATAAGTTTAGTAAGTATGGATAACTGTTCTGGAAACGGGGATAAAATAAAGGCAGCTGTTTTAGAGATAGCTACTGCTTGGAACACTAATGGATATGTTGAAGATGAGTTCTTAGCATATTTAAAAGATGAGTCTAAAGTATCTTACCCTGTGACTATGATTGATAAAATCACTCCAAGACCAGCTGAAGAGGTACAAATCTCTTTAGAGAAGTTAGGATTTGAGGATATGGCACCAGTTATTACAAATAGAAACAGCTTTGTGGCTCCTTTTGTTAACGCTGAAATACCAGAGTACTTTATAGTTGAGGATAAATTCCCTAATGGAAGACCAAACCTAGAGGCAGCTGGAGTATTTTTAACAGATAGAGAAACTGTTGAGAAAACAGAAAAAATGAAAGTAACTACATGTTTAAACCCACTACATACAACACTTGCAATATTTGGATGTATCTTAAATAAGAAATCAATTTATGATGCTGCAAGTGATGAGGATTTAAACAGATTAATAAAAGAGGTTGGTTATAATGAGGCTTTAAAAGTTGTTGAAAGTCCAAAGATAATCGATCCAAAGGCCTTTATAGATGAGGTTATAGATGAGAGATTCCTAAATCCATATATTCCAGATCAACCTGAAAGAATAGCTACAGATACATCTCAAAAGATAGCTATCAGATTTGGAGAGACTATTAAGTCATACATGGCTGATGAGAATTTAGATGTTAAATCATTAAAATATATTCCACTAGTGTTAGCTGGGTGGTTTAGATACCTTTTAGGAGTGGATGATAAGGGATTAGAGAGATCAATTAGTAATGACCCAATGTTAGAGATGCTTAAAGAACAGCTAGTAGGGATTGAGTTTGGAAAACCTGAGAGCTACAAAGGGCAACTAAAAACTGTGCTTACAAATGATAGAATCTTTGGAGTTAACTTAGAAGAAGTTGGTCTTTCAGAATTAATAGAAAATTATTTTGTAGAAATGCTATCTGGGGAGGATGCAGTTAGAAATACTTTACACAAGTATTTAGAGGCAAAATAAGAATCTTAATTAAAGGGAGATAGAAAGATGAGAATAATGAAAAAGGTTTTAATGGGAACTATGGCAATTGTCATGGGAGCTCTTTTTACATCTTGTAATAAAGGAAATGGAAAAGAAATCATCAGAGTATCACACAACCAAGCGGCAGATCACCCTACTAACATAGGGCTGCTTGCTTTTGAGAAGTACATAGAGGAAAATCTTGGTGATAAGTATGATGTTCAAATATTTCCAAATGAGCTTTTAGGTTCTCAAGTAAATACAGTTGAGTTAACTCAAACAGGGGCTATTAATTTTACTGTTGCAAGTAATGCAATATTAGAGAGTTTTGAAGATATATATCAAATCTTTAACTTACCATATCTGTTTACAAGTCCAGAGCACTATCATGCAGTTATGGATGATAAAGAGATTGTAGATCCAATATTTAAATCTACAAAAAAATCTGGATTTGAAGCAGTAGCTTGGTTAGATGCTGGAACTAGAAACTTCTATACAGTTAAAAAACCAATACTTACTCCAGATGATTTAAAAGGGTTAAAAATTAGAGTTCAACAGAGTGCTTCTAATATTAGAATGATGCAACTATTTGGTGGATCAGCTACTCCAATGGGGTTTGGAGAAGTTTATACAGCACTGCAACAAAACGTTATAGATGGAGCGGAAAATAACGAGTTAGCTGTAACAAGTAACAAACATGGTGAAGTTGCTAAGTATTACTCTTACAACATGCACCAGATGGTACCTGATATAGTTATTGGAAATGAGAGATTTTTAAGTAATCTTTCACCAGAGGAGAGAGAGGTTTTTGATAAAGGATTCCAAATAATCTCAAGAGTTCAAAGAGATGCTTGGGGAGATTCTGTAGAGAAATCTATTAAACAAGCTAAAGAGGAGATGAACGTACAGTTCTTCTATCCAGAGGTGTTACCGTTCCAAGAGAGAGTTTTACCACTACACCAAGAGGTAATGACATCAAATCCTAAATTAGTTCCAATATATGAGAAGATTCAAGAAGTTGGAAAGTCTATGACAGGAGGAAAAGAGAATGAATAACATAAGAAAAGGTTTGGATAAAGTTTTACTAGGAACTTGTGTGGCACTATTTGCATTCATGACTTTAATGGGAACTTATCAAATTTCATCAAGATATATTTTTAAATCACCAAGTACAGTTTCTGAGGAGTTAATCTCTTACTCATTTGCTTGGATGGCAATGCTAGCAGCAGCATATATCTTTGGAAAGAGAGACCATATGAAAATGGTTTTCTTTGTGGAGAAACTTACAAATAAAACTCAAAGTCTACTAGGAGTTTTAAGTGAGCTTGTAATATTTCTATTTTCACTTGGAGTTTTAGTGAGAGGTGGATCAGCAATTACAGCTCTTACTATGACACAAACTACTCCTGCTCTTAGAATATCTATGGGGTATATATATGCAGTACTTCCAATATCTGGAGTTATAATCTGTATATACTCTTTACTAAATATTAAGGATATTTTAGAGAAACTGAAGGAGGAGATGTAAAAATGGTTTTAACAACAGCTCTAATTATGTTTAGTGTGCTGATAGTTACACTAATTTTAGGATTCCCAATAGCTATAAGTATAGGAATATCTTCTATATTAGCTATATTACCATCTTTAGCTTTTGATAACACACTTATTACAGGAGCTCAAAGAATATTTTCTGGAATATCAAACTTTACACTTATAGCTATACCATTCTTTATCTTAGCTGGAAATATAATGAATCAAGGTGGAATAGCTAAGAAACTGGTATCTTTTGCTCAGTCTTTAACTGGAAGAGTACCTGGATCACTTATGCAAACAAATATCTTAGCAAATATGATGTTTGGAGCTATCTCTGGATCATCAGTTGCAGCTTGTGCTGCTATGGGTGGAATACTTTTACCTATGGAAAAAGAGGAAGGGTATGACCCAATTTTAGGTGCTACAGTAAATATCTCAACAGCACCAACAGGGCTACTAATACCACCATCGAACTCACTAATTGTTTATTCGCTTGTAAGTGGAGGAACATCAGTTGCAGCTCTATTTATGGCTGGATATATTCCAGGAATACTTTGGGGATTAGGTTGTATGATCTTAACTTTCTTCTTAGCTAAGAAAAGAGGAATGAAAGGAAAGGCAGCAGCAAAGTTTTCAGTTGTATTTGCTACATTTGTAGATGCTATACCATCATTAGCACTTATAGTTATTGTTATTGGTGGAATTATTAAAGGTATATTCACGCCAACAGAGGGGTCTGTTGTAGCAGTTGTATATAGTTTATTACTATCTATGTTCTTCTATAGAAGTATAACTGTAAAGCAGTTAGTTAAAATATTTGAAGAGAGTGCAAAGATGACAGGAATAATTGTTTTCCTAATTGGAGTTTCAACAATTATGTCATGGGTAATGGCCTTCACAGGTGTGCCTCAAGCTATTTCTAATATGATTTTAGGAATCTCTGATAATAAATATCTAATTCTTTTACTAATGAATGTACTTTTACTATTCATTGGAACATTTATGGATGTTACACCAGCAATTCTTATATTTACACCAATATTCCTACCAATAGTTAAAACTTTTGGAATGACTCCAGTTCAATTTGGAATCATCATAGTATTTAACTTATGTATTGGAAATATTACACCACCAGTTGGAAATACACTGTTTGTTGGAGTAAAAGTTGCTAAACTTAAAATGGAAGATGTTATGAAAGAGATGGTAAAGTACTATGCAGTTATAATAGCAGTATTATTACTAGTAGTTTATGTACCTCAACTTTCAACAGCACTACCAAAATTAATGGGGTTAATTAAGTAGATTAAAATAAAAAGATTTTTGTCAATAGTAAGGACAATATCATCAATGGATGATATTGTCCTTTTAGTATTTGTTTTTTTCATAAAGAGATTTTTATGTTTATAATATTGACATTTTTTAATCAAAATGCTACTATAATCAAGTGTTTCAAGAATTAGAGACTTATTTAAGACATTTTAGGAGGGATTTATGAACGGGCATATGATCTATGCATCACACCCAATTATATGGGGAACAGCTATTTTTGGTATTATTATTGTATTACTTCAATCGGGGTTAATTATCAAAAAATCAATATCAACAGCTAAAGAGTTAGGGATATCTAACGATAAAATAACAAAGGGAATTAAAGTTAGTGCAATGGCAAGTATTGGACCAGCACTAGGAGTTGTTGGAAGTTTACTAGCACTTTTAGTTACAATGGGATCGCCAGTTTCAACTTTAAGATTAAGTTTAATAGGAAGTTCAAACTTTGAGGCAATGGCAGCAAACTTTGGAGCTCAAGCAATGGGATCTGAGCTTTCAACAAATATGTTACCAGTTGTATTTACAAATGCACTTTGGACTATGGCATTAGGATCAATGGGATGGATTGTTTTCGTTTTCCTATTTGCACATAAGATGGATAAGGTTAATGGATTATTAACAAATGGAAGAAAAGCTCTTTTACCAGCAGTTGGACTGGGAGCTATGTTAGGGTCTTTCGCATTCTTTAACGTTGGAAACTTAATGAAGTTTAATACAAATCCTGATGTAACAATTGCAGCTATATCTGGAATGATAATTATGGTAGTTTGCTTAAAAATAGGAGAGAAGATGGCTTGGTTAAAAGAGTGGGCACTTACTTTTGCTATGTTTGGTGGAGCAGCTATCGGGCTTTTAGCAGCATAAATTGGGAGGGTAAAAAATGGGAATTTATAATAGATATATAGATGATGTTACAAAAATTGGAAGAAGCACAATGGTTTTAGGATTTTTAGCTTCTCTTTTACCAGCACTTATTATGACTTTTTACTTTGGATTTAATCCAGGATTAGCAGCAATAATTGCTGGAGCTATATCACAAGCTTCTGTTTCTGGAGCTTTCTACTTTAGTGAGCCAATTAGTTATTATCCAATTGTTGGTAGAGCTGGACTATACATGGGATTCTTATCAGGAAACCTTGTAAACATGAGAATACCTGCTGCTATATCTGCTCAGGAAGCTTCTGAGTGTCCTGCAGGAACTGAAGAGGGTTCAATAATGGGAACTATTGGAATAGGGGTTTCTATCTGGATTGGTATTGTATTTTTAATACTATCAGTTTTAGCTGGACAAGCTCTATTGAGTCAATTACCACCAAGCTTTATGGCACTATTGACACTAGTTATACCAGGTCTTTTTGGAGGAGTATTTGCACAGTTTGCAATAAAGTCACCAAAAGTTGCAGTTTTTGCTTTAGCAGTATCGTTTACTATGACAAAGTTAGTTAACTTTATTCCAGGAAAACCAGCGTTTTTAATAACATTAGTATCAGTTTTCTCAAGTATACTATTTGCTAAAAAACTTATGGAAAAGAGGGTTGGATAATGAAAAAAGAGAGAGTAATAAATAGTTTTATAGATATGGTAAAAATATACTCTCCATCATTAAATGAAAAGGAGTATAGTGAGTACCTAGTAAAACAATTAGAGAGATTAGGACTTGAAGTATATTTAGACTTAGGTTTTAAAAAATATGGTGGAAATGCTCCTACAATATTTGCTAAATTAAAGGGAAATGTTTCTGGAGAGGGAGTTACATTAGCAGCTCACATGGATGTAGTAGAGCCATGTGCAAATATAAATCCAATTGTAGATGGGGATTTTATAAAAACTGATGAAACTACAACTTTAGGTGGAGATGACAAGGCTGGTATTGCAGCTATATTAGAGGTTTTAGAAAACCTAATAGAGAGCGAAGCAAAGCATGAAGATGTATTTGTTTTATTAACTCCATGTGAAGAGAATGGAATGCTAGGAGCAAAAAATATAGATTGGAATTTAGTTCCAGCTCATATGGTTCCAGCAAAGAATATGATTGTTATAGATAACTCAGGTAGAGCTGGATTAATAGCTCATACCGCTCCAAGTAAGTATGATTTTAAAATCACTTTTAAAGGTAGAAAAGCTCATGCTGGAATTGAACCTGAAAAGGGAATAAATGCTATAACTTTAGCAGGAGTAGCTATCTCTAATATGAATATAGGAAGGATAGATACTTTAACAACTTCAAATTTAGGAACAATTCACTCTGAGTTTCCAAGTAATGTTGTAGCTGATCTTTGTGTTGTTACAGGAGAGGTTAGAGGACACTCTTTAGAATCTATATTTGAGACTTTAAACTCTTATGAGAAGGCTTGTGAAAATAGTGTTGAAAAGTTAGGTGGAGAATTTTTATTTGAAAAAATATGTGTATTCCCAACTTTAAAACCAACAGATGATCTTGCATTTGCAAAGGAGTTTGCAAAGGTATATGAGAGTATGGGAATAGCTACTGAACTTCAAATTATAGGTGGAGGTTCAGATAGTAATATATTTGCAGAAAAAGGTTATAATTCAATAATCATTGGAGTGGGAATGGAAGGCGTTCACACTGTAAATGAAAAGTTAGATACAAGAGAGTTATTTAAAACTATAGAGGCTTTAAATAGTTATATTGTAAAATAAAAAGGTTAATATCTTATAAAAATAGAGATCGATTTTAAAATTTTATTTTAAGTCGGTCTTTTTTTCTTGCTAAATGTTATAAAAAAAAGTATCATATTAGATATAAAAGAGTTAGGAGATTATAATAATGAGAAAGAGTAGTAGTGATAATATCTATGAAACAATAAAAAATGATCTGTTAGTTGGAAATATCGATTTTGGTGATAAAGTAGTAGAGATTGACTATGCAAATAAATTAAATGTTAGTAGAACTCCTTTAAGAGAAGCTATAAAGAAGTTAGAGATTGAAGGAATAATTGAGAGATTACCAAATGGTAGACTTAGAATTATGGATATAACTCCACAAAAAATAGATGAGATATTCGAAATTAGAATATGTCTTGAAGGTATTTTATTTGATTCTATTGTAAAAAATAAAAATGGAGTAGATAGAATATACCAGAACCTAATTTTAACAAAATATCTTATAGATACTGAAAATTGGGATGAAGCTAGAAGATTATTTTTAGAGTACAATTCATTGGTGTATTCAGCGTCATCACTGGAATATGCTGTAAAAATATTAAGACACTACGATTTTATAATATCAGCATTAAAAAGAAAATCTTTAAAAAGTGAGAGTAGAGTTTTAAAAGCTTACAATGAGCATTTAGAGATTATAAGTTTACTTAGAGATGGAGAGTTAGAAAAGGCAAAAGAAGCTAATAAACTTCATCTATTAAATGCTAAAGAGATAGTAAAAAAGACCATCAAATAGATTTTGACGGTCTTTTTTTTATTAAAACATTTTTATAGATAGGGCAAATGCCATCATTATTAAAGAAACACTAAATAAACCTACAAAAGAGTATTTAATATGATCTTTTAACTCAATACCAGCAAGTCCTATTCCTAAGAAAGTTGCAGGTACTAGTGGACTTATGAAAAGAGAAAGATTTTTACCAATAGTCATAGCTACAGCCATACTTAAAGGTGTTATTTCAAAGTTCTTTCCAACTTCAATAGCAAGAGGCATTAGTCCATAGAAATAAGAGTCAGTTCCTAAAACTAATCCAAGAGGTAGTGATAGAACACCCATTAAAATATGAAGTTGTGAAGCAATAAATGCTGGGATAACTTTTAAAAGAGGGATTGTCATCGCTTCTAACATTCCACTATTACCTAAAATTCCAACCATAACTCCAGCTCCTAACATAACAGATGATACATCAAGGGCAGCAGGTGCATGTGCTTTTAATCTATTTTTTTGATCTTTAGGATTAGGGTAGTTAACAACTAGTGCAATGGCACATCCAATCATAAATACAAAGTATGGAGGGAAAGTATTAATTAAAAGTAAAACTAAAACTCCAAGAGTTAAAAGCATATTAAATGCAGTTAGTTTAGGTCTTTTTAACTCATCCTCTTTCTTTTGAGAGATATGTGTTCCCTCTTCTATTTCAAACTCTGGAGAGCTTTTTTCTAAAATACCAGCTCCATTAAATTTAACCTCTCTCATAGCACCAAAAATAGCAAGTCCTATTGTAGTTACAACTCCTAAAATTTGAATAGGAATCATAATATGCCATAGATCATTAGGGTTCATACCTAAAACAGTAGCTGCTCTAGCTACAGGACCTCCCCAAGGTAGAAGATTCATAACTCCCATACCAGCTCCAACTATCATAAGTAGAAGTTGAGGACGGATATTAAGTTTTTTATAAAGCGGTAGTAAAGCTGGAACTGTAACTAAAACAGTTGTAACAGTGGCACCGTCAAGGTGGGAGAAAATGGCAACGATGGCAGTGACAACGGCAACTGCAATAACATTTGTACCAGCTTTTTTAACCAACTTATCAACAATAACGTCAAACATCCCGGCATCAGACATTAGACCGAAGAAAGTAACAGAGAAAATAAATAAAACAGCCATTTCACTAGTTTTACCAACACCTTTTTTAACAAAGGTTACAATTTCTGGAAATGAAAAACCAGCTAGGATAGCAGCAATAAAAGGTATTGTAATAAATACAACTAACGGTATAGTTTTTGATTTAAAAAGAAAATACATCATAGCAAAAAGCATAATAAAACCAGCAAGGGCTAGTAACATAATAAAACCTCCCAAAAATCTCATTTTAGAATTGAACAATTGTATACAAAAATTCTTGTTGTGCAAATTATAAATATTTGTTTTGAAAAAGTCAATATATTTTTTTAAAAAACATTACTTTCTAAAAACTAACATATTATGTGAAAATAAAAATAAAAAAACAGTTGACAAAATTGAAAAAAAAATATAAATTGTAATTGTATACAATTATTCAAAAAAGAAAATTGCGGGAGGACTTATGATATCTTTATATGAAAATGGAGTAGTTTTAGTTAATGGAAAAGAGATTATATCAGAGGAATCTGGTGTAAAATATAATAAAGAGGATTTAAAAAAGGGGACTATTGCTTATAAAATTTTAGCTGATCATAATGTTTCAAATAATATGGAAAATTTAAGTTTAAAATTTGATTGCTTAGCATCACACGATATAACTTATGTTGGAATAATTCAAACAGCTAGAGCAAGTGGACTTGAAAAGTTTCCAATTCCATATGTTTTAACAAATTGTCACAACACTCTTTGTGCTGTTGGAGGAACAATAAATGAGGATGATCATATGTTTGGATTGTCAGCAGCTAAAAAATATGGAGGAATCTATGTTCCACCACATCAAGGAGTTATTCACCAGTATATGAGAGAAACTATGGCTGGATGTGGAAAGATGATACTAGGTTCAGATAGTCATACTAGATATGGAGCTTTAGGAACTATGGCCATTGGTGAAGGTGGAGGAGAGTTAGTAAAGCAGATTTTAAGTAAAACTTATGATATTAAATATCCAGGAATTGTTGGTATCTATTTAAAGGGAGCACCTAAAAAGGGTATTGGACCTCAAGATATAGCTCTTACAATAATAAAAGCTGTATTTAAAAGTGGATATGTAAAAAATAAAGTAATGGAGTTTGTAGGAGAGGGAATATCAAATCTAGATGTAGAGTTTAGAAATGGAATTGATGTTATGACTACAGAAACTACATGTTTAACATCTATCTGGAAAACAGATGATAAAGTTAAAGAGTATTTAGAAGAGCATGGAAGAGTAGAGGAGTATAAAGAGTTATCACCTGAAGATGTAGCTTACTATGATGGAATGGTTGTTGTAGATTTAGATAAAATAGAGTCTATGATAGCTCTACCTTTCCATCCAAGTAATGTTTATTCAATAAAAGAGTTACAAGAGAATCTAGAGGAGATACTAACAAAAGTTGAAGCTGAAGCTCTTGAACAGGGAATGAAAATAGATTTGAAAAGTAAAATAAAGGATGGTTCACTTTTTGCAGAGCAAGGAGTTATAGCTGGATGTGCAGGAGGAACTTACGACAACATAGTTGATGCTGCAGATATTTTAAAGGATAAATCTGTAGGTGTAGATTTTACTTTAAGTGTGTATCCATCAAGTCAGCCAACATATATTGAGTTAAATAAAAATGGAACAATCGCTAAAGTAATGGAAAGCGGAGCAGTTGTAAGATCGGCTTTCTGTGGACCATGTTTTGGTGCTGGAGATACTCCTGCTAATGGGCAGTTAAGTCTTAGACATACAACTAGAAACTTCCCGAGTAGAGAAGGATCAAAACCTGGAGAGGGTCAAATCTCTATGGTAGCTCTAATGGATGCTAGATCTATTGCAGCAACAGCTATTAATGGTGGAAGACTAACAGCAGCAACTGAGTTAAATATAGAGTTTACAAAACCAAAATATGAGTTTAATGATAAAGTTTATAAAAATAAAGTGTATGATGGGTTTGAGGAACCTAAGTCATCAGATTTAATCTATGGACCAAACATAATAGATTGGCCAAAAATGCCAGCACTAACAAAAGATATGCTTTTAAAAGTTTGTGCAGTTATAAATGATCCTGTTACAACAACAGATGAGCTTATTCCATCGGGAGAAACATCGTCATATCGTTCAAACCCTATGAGACTTGCAGAGTTTACTCTTTCAAGAAGAGTTCCTGATTATACAAAAAAGGCTAAAGAGATACATAAAGCTGAAATTTTAAGAGAAAATGGTGAAAATCCATTTATTGGGGATTTAGAAAAAGTATTGAACAAAATCCAAGGAATAGATAAGGGTGCTAAACCACTAGAGATTGGAATAGGAAGTACAATTTACGCTAATAAACCTGGAGATGGATCAGCTAGAGAGCAAGCTGCTTCTTGTCAAAAAGTATTAGGTGGATGGGCTAATATAGCTAAAGAGTATGCAACGAAGCGTTATAGATCAAACTTAATAAACTGGGGTATGATTCCATTTATAGTAAAGCAGGATATTAACTTTGAAAATGATGACTATATCTATATAAAGGATATTAAATCAGCTATTGAAAATAAAGATGATAGTATAAAAGGTTATGTAATCTCAACTAAAAATGAAGATATAAAAGAGATTGAGTTAAGACTAGAAGCCTTAACAGATACAGAGAGAAAAATCTTAGTAGATGGGTGTTTAATTAACTACTATAAATAGAAAATAAGATAATGAAAAAAGGCTAGATATTTTAAATATCTAGCCTTCTCTATTTGATAAAGTGTGTGTAGGTTATCTATTCCAATCAGCTAAAAACTTAGCGATTCCAGCATCAGTAAGAGGGTGCTCTAACATTTTACAAAGAATAGGGTATGGAATTGTTCCAATATGTGCTCCAGCTTTAGCAGCTTCTTTAGAATGGTAAGTGTTTCTAATACTAGCTGCTATAATTTCACTACTGATATTATGAATTTTAAAAATTTCAGCAATCTCTTTTATTAATTCAATACCATTTACTCCAGTATCATCAAGTCTTCCAAGGAAAGGACTAACATAAGTAGCTCCAGCTCTTGCAGCTAAAAGAGCTTGGTTAGCTGTAAAAATAAGAGTTACATTTGTTTTAATACCTCTATTTACAAGATGTCTACAAGCTTCTAATCCATCTTTTGTAATAGGAAGTTTTATAACTATATTGCTGTGAATTTTTGCAAGCTCTAAAGCTTCGGCAATCATCTCATCAGCTTTTAAAGAGATAACTTCAGCACTGATAGGCCCATCTACAATTTCACAAATCTCAGTTACAACCTCTTTAAAATCTCTTCCCTCTTTAGCAATTAGAGATGGATTTGTAGTAACTCCAGAGATACACCCCATCTTTGCAGCTTCTCTAATCTCGTTAACATTAGCAGTGTCGATAAAAATTTTCATAGCTTTCCTCCCAAAGCAAGTTCACTTGCCTTTTCTATAATTTTTTCAGCTGTTAAACCATACTCTTTTTGTAGGAAGTCTTGTGTTCCCACTTGTCCAAATCTATCTTCTACACCAACTTTTCTCATAGGTACAGGATAGTTTTCAACAAGAACCTCAGCAACAGCACTTCCAAGACCACCAGTTACATTATGATTTTCAGCTGTTATAATTTTTCCAGTTTTTTTAGCATATTCAATAATTAGATTCTTATCTATAGGTTTTATAGTAAACATATCAATAACAGCAGCACTAATCCCTTGTTTTTCCAGGTCTTCAGCAGCTTTTAAAGCTTCTGCAACCATTATACCACTACTGATTATCGTAAAGTCTTTACCATCTTTTAAGACTTTTCCTTTTCCAATTTCAAATTTTTCATTTTCATCATATATTTTATAAGCATTTTTTCTAATTGTTGTAATATAGTGGATTCCATAGATATCTTTTATCTCACGAATTAGATATTTTAACATAGTAGCGTCAGTTGCTGTGATAACTGTAGCTCCGGGAATCTCTCTCATAAGAGCAATATCTTCAAAAGATGTGTGAGTTCCCCCATTATATTGTGATGTAATCCCTGTATCAGAACCTAATATTTTTATATTTGTTTTAGCAAAACCTCCAGATAAAAATATCTGATCATAGCATCTTCTAGTAGCAAAAGGGCTAAATGTATGAATAAAAGGGATTTTTCCAAGAAGAGATAATCCGCTTGCAACTCCTACCATATTAGCTTCCATAATTCCACAGTTAACAAAATTATTGGGATAATCCACACCAATAGATGTTGTAGTTATAGCCTCTGAAAGATCAGCTTCTAAAACATATACGTTTTTATCCTCTTTAATAAGTTCTTTTAATGTTTCGCTATATGCTTTTCTCATCTCTGTAGTTTCTAATATAAGATTACTCATTGTCATCCTCCTTATCACCTTTTTCAAAGTTTTGAATCTCCCAAAGAAGAACTCCCTTCATTTCATCATCAAATCTAACATGGTGATTTGCTTTTAAATCTTCAAAGTATTTAACACCTTGACCTTTAATAGTATCTAAAACAATGGCTTTAGGTTTTCCAAAGTTATCCCCTTTTAAAGCTGTTTGAATCTCTCCAACAGAATCGCCTTTAACTTGCATAGAGTGGAATCCAAAACTTCTAAGTTTTTCTAAGATACTAAAAGTTTCACAAATCTCATCATTAGGTCCATCTAATTGTTTTTTATTGTTATCTACAAAAAGAGTGAAGTTAGTAAGTTTAAAGTGAGCAGCAAACTGAATAGCTTCCCAGCACTGTCCCTCGTTTAGTTCGCCATCTCCAACAATACAGTAAACCTGTCTTTCACTACCATCTCTTAAAAGACCTAGAGCTATTCCAACGGCAGCAGAGATGCCCTGTCCTAAAGAACCAGTTGTCATATCAATTCCTGGAGTTAAATTTCTATCAGGATGGCTAGGTAGAGTAGTTCCATTGTCATTTAGTGTCATTAAAGTTTCTAAAGGAAAAAATCCTTTTAATGCAAGAGTGGAGTATAAACTAGGACCTGCATGACCTTTAGATAAAACAAAGAAATCTCTATCTAAATTTTTAGGGTCTTGGGGATTAATCTTCATATTTGAATATAGAACTGCAAGAGTTTCTACAATAGACATAGCTCCACCAATATGTCCAAAACCTCTATTTAAAAGCATTTTTAGCGTCTCTTTTCGAATATCTTTAGCAAACTTTTCCATTTGAATAATATCGCTCATAAAAACCTCCTATTTAATCTTTTTCAAAAAATTACAGGTATATATAGTATAGTTCTATGAACTTTATAAATAACCTACAATCTTTTTTAAATAATTTTTAGAGGTAAATTAAAAATTGACAACTCTAAATTTTTATTATATATTAGTTGTATATACAACTATACAAATTTAAGGGGTGAGATTTATGAATAAAAAAGAGTTTACAATAACGATTGCAGGTGGAGGAAGTACTTGGACACCAGGGCTTTTAAAGGCTCTGTGTAAAAGGAAGGGAACTTTCCCATTAAAAAGAGTTGTACTTTTTGACAATAATCCTGAAAGACAAGAAGTTATAGGGGAGTTTGCAAAGGTTCTTTTTAAGGAGGAATATCCAACAGTAGATTTTGAGTATACAACTTCTCCAGAAGTAGCTTTTACAGGGACAGATTTTGTATTTTGTCAAATTAGAACTGGTGGATATAAAATGAGAGAGTTAGATGAGAAGATACCACTAAGTCTAGGAGCAATAGGTCAGGAAACTTGTGGTCCAGGTGGATTTGCTTACGGTATGAGATCTATTGGGGATATGATAAAACTTATAGAAGAGGTTAGAAAATACGCTCCTGAAGCTTGGTTTTTAAACTATACAAACCCAGCAGCAATAGTGGCAGATGCACTTAAGAAAGCTTTTCCAAATGATAAAAAAATTCTAAATATCTGTGATCAACCAGTAAATCTTTTAAGATCATATGGAAGACTTTTAGGGATGGATTCAAGTGAGTTTGAACCTGTTTATTTTGGATTAAATCACTTTGGATGGTTCACAAATATCTATGATAAAAATGGAGTGGACTTAGTTCCTAAATTAAAGGATATAACTTTAAACTCTGGATTTAAACCAGCTGATGCAGAGCAAAGAGATCAGTCATGGTTAGACACATATGCAATGGTAAGAGATATGTTAGTGGATTTCCCTGACTATATGCCAAATACATATTTACAATACTATTACTACCCTGAGTATAAAAAGGCAAAGTTAGATCCAGAGTACACTAGAGCCAATGAAGTTATGAATGGAAGAGAAAAAAGAGTTTTTGAAGAGTGCAGAGAGATTGCAGCAAGAGGAAGTATGGGAGAGTCTAATGTTGTTCATAATGATGCTCATGGGGAGATGATTGTTGAAGTTGCTGAATCAATAGCTTTCAATGAAAATAGAATCTATATAGTGATAGTTCAAAATAACGGACTGATAAGTAACTTAGATGATGATGTAATGGTAGAGGTAGCGGCTAACTTAGGAATCAACGGACCAAGACCATTTGGAGTTGGGAAAATAGGAACATTCTATAAGGGACTTATGGAGCAGCAGTTTGCTTATGAAAGATTAACAGTAGAGGCTTGGTTTGAAGGATCATATGCTAAAGCACTTCAAGCTTTAACATTAAATAGAACAATTGTTGATGCTAAAAAAGCTAGAAAAATTTTAGATGCATTAATTGAGGCAAATAAGGAGTATTGGCCAACATTAAGATAATATGTTAATATCTAATTAATATAAAATTAGAAGGGTGGTTTCAATGGAGTATAAAGTTATAAATCTATTACAAACAAGAGAGTTAAAGGCAAAGTTTACTAAAAGTGAGGAGAGCATTTTAGATTTTATTGAGAAAAATTTTGATAAAATTCCAAAATACTCTGTAGTTAAACTGTGTGAAGAGGCTTATGCTTCTCAAGCAAGTGTAAATCGAGTTTGTAAAAAGTTAGGTTTTAAAGGGTTTAGTGAATTGAAATACTCCATTGAACAGGACCTAGAGAAGATGGAAAGTTCAAAGAATTTAAGTATAAATAATACATTTTTTTATATAGAGAATATAAACTTTCAAGATGTTCAAGGGATAGCAGAGGTAATAAAAGAGAATAGAAAAATATTAATATATGGTCTTGGAGCTTCTCAAATAACAGCCTCTTATCTTCAGAGACAGCTATTATATTTAGGATTTCAAGCTATTGTAGTAGGTGAAGAGAGAATGATAGAGCAATTTGATGATTTTATACTGCTTATCCTATCAAGTTCAGGAGAAACTTTAAGAGTTAAGCATGTAGCTAAAAAGTTTAAAGAGAGTGGAAAAACTGTAGTAGCTATAACAAAATCAGAAAGTTCTTTAGATGAAATCTGTGATTTTACATTTACTCATAATATTTCAATAGATAAATTAGATGCTATATCTCGTGAACAGCAGCTACATATGATAATTATGGTTAATGAACTAATAAATAGAGTTCAAAATGGATAATTATCCATAAAAAAGGATTACGATATTTTGTTCTGTTAGATTATAATAATGTTAAAAAAAGAACAAAGAGGTAATTAAATGAGTAGAGATATAAAAATATTGATGCATACACATTGGGATAGAGAGTGGTACTTTACAAAAGCTGAAACACAGGTACTTCTTAGAAATCATATGTTTGAAGTTATAGAATTTTTAGAAAAAAATGAAGATATAATTTACGTTTTAGATGGTCAAAGTGTAATGCTTGATGACTTTATAGAGTTTGCTCCAAAGTGGAAAGAGAGAACAGAAAGTCTAGTAAAAAAAGGTGCTCTTAGAGTTGGACCTTGGTATACACAAACAGATTTACTCTTAGTACATGGTGAGTCAATTATTAGAAACCTTTACTATGGAATGGAGAAAGCTTTAGAGTATGGAGATGTAATGAAAGTTGGATATGCTCCTGATACTTTTGGACATTCAGCTCAAATGCCTCAAATATACTCTCAGTTTGGAATAGATAGTACTTTCTTCTGGAGAGGATACAGTGAGTTAAAAGGTGAAAAGTCAGACTTCCTATGGAAAGGAATAGATGGAAGTGTGATATTTGGAGTTAACTTAGCTACTGGTTACCAAGGGGCTAAGTATTTAGAAAGTGATAAAGATGAGTTAAAGGTTAGAATGGATAAGATAATGAAAGTTCTAGATAAGTACTCTGCAGGGGATGCAAGACTTGTAATGAATGGTCACGATCAGATGCCAATTCAAAAGAATATTCATTCAATTATGGAGAATATAAGAGATTTTTATAAAGGTGATAAAGTTTCTGTATCAGATTTTGAAAGTTATGTTGATAGTTTAAAAGGATTAGTTTTAGAAAGTGTTGAAGGTGAATTAAATCACAGTAAACATGCAAGAATTCACAAAACTATAACATCAACTAGAATGGATATAAAACTGCTTAATACAGAGTTAGAATATAAAATATACAATGTTTTAGAGCCATTAGCTTTATTAGGAAAAGAGTTAAATATTGATTATCCACATGAGATATTTGAAAAGTGTTTAAAAGAACTGTTTGGAGCTCATGCACATGATAGTATCGGTGGATGCAACTCAGATTTAGTAAATAGAGATATAAAACAAAGGTTAACTCAAGTGAAAGAGATTTTAGATACTCAGATAGAGCTATATATGAGACTTATTTCTTTAGCTTCTACTAATGAAAATAGAAATATAGTAACCCTTTATAACTATCTGCCATATAAAAGATCTAATGAAAAAGTTGAAATGGAGTTTATTACAAGAACTAGTGATTTCAAAATTTTTAATGGGGATAAAGAGGTAGATTACTTACTATTAAATCAAGAGCTTGTAGATGCTGGTCTTATAGATAGACAAGTAGCTGCTAGACTTTTAGATATTAAAGTTTTTAAAAGTAAAGTTGCTTTTGTAATAGATGAGATAGATGGATTATCAGTTAAATATTTAACTTATGAAGATGGAGAGATCTATTCATTAAGAAGTGAGAAAAAAGTTGAAACATCTGTAGAAAATAGTCTATACAAAATATATGTAGAAAATAATAAACTTAATCTTTTAATAAAAAATGAAGATAGAGTTATTGATGATGTATTTTCAATAGAAACTAGTGGAGATGCAGGAGATAGTTATGACTATTCGCCTCCTCATAAAGATTTAATTTTAAATTCTAAAGATGTAAAAATAGAAAAGTGTGAAGTTTTAAAATCTAAGAATCAGTCTGTTTTAAAATATGACTTAATATATAGTGCACCTAAAAACCAGAAATCAAGAGATGAAAAAGTTTTAGATGGTAAAGCTATATTTGGTGTAACTATCTCTTTAGGAGAGGGAGATGTAGTTAATTTAGCAATAGATCATACTAACTATTTAGAAGATACAAGATTTAGAGCTGTTTTAAATACAGAGATTTTAACAAATACAGTTGAATCTGATTCTCATCTTTGTGTAGTTGAAAAACCAGTATATTTTGAAAAAGAGTTAAGTATTTGGGAAGAGGATAAGTGGGCAGAAAAGCCAGTATCCATTGAAACTTTTAACTCATATGTTTCACTTAAAGATGAAAAAGAAATAGCAACTATTTTCTCATACGGACTAAAAGAGTATGAGGTTGTAGATAAAAAAATATTTATAACTCTGTTTAGAACGTTCTCACACTTAGGGAAAAGAGAGCTTATAAATAGACCAGGAAGACCGTCAGGAATAGAGATAGAAACTCCTGATAATCTACTATATAAAGAGAGCTTTAATTTTAAATTAGGATTTACTTTTGTAAAAACTGACAAAAATAGTAGTGAAAAAGCAAAAGAGTTTTTAACTCCAGTAGAGGGATATCAATTAAAAGAGTTCAATAGATTTAATATAAATATTCCAAATGTTAGAAAGAATATAACTACAAACTTAAATTTAACATTAAAAGGGTGTGTAGTAAGCGCATTAAAAGAGAGTGAAAAAACAGGTGAGACATTTATAAGAGTGTTTAATCCTACAGAAAAAGAGGTTGAATTAGTATTTAACGAGGGAGTTTTCTTTAGCAATATGTTTGAGGAAAAATTAGATACATTAAAAGAATATAAAATAAAAAGCCAGGAGATTTTAAATATATTAATTGAGAGAAAATAGTAAAAGGGGTATTAATATGCAAAAATTTAAAAAAGATCTTCAAAGTTTCGGAAAAACATTGCTGTTTCCAATATCAATATTGTCATTTATGGCGATATTCTTAGGATTATCCGCAGCATTACAAAATCCAAATATAGTTAAGTTCCTACCTTTTCTTCAAGGAAGTGGAGTACAAACATTTTTAGGATTTATTAGAAAGTTAGCTGGAATTCCATTTGGACAACTGCCACTGCTATTTGCTATGGCTATTCCACTTGGGGTTGTTAAAAGAGATAAAGAGGTAGCAGTTTATTCATCAGTTGTTGGTTATATAGCTATGTTAGTTGGTATGAACTATCTTTTAGGGATACAGGGTTATAATCCATCTACAACTGCTATAAAGTATCTTATGGATAATGATGGAATGACAGCAGTAGAAGCTACTCTTCATAACTCACAGTTTACAAATGTTTTAGGAATATTTGTATATAACATGAATGTTATTGGTGGAATGATAGCTGGACTTTTAGGAGTGGTTATCCATAATAGATTTAGACAAATTGAGTTACATCCATCACTTACATTTTATAGTGGGAAAAGATTCGTGCCTATAGCTGCTGCTCTATTTATGCCTTTAGTGGGAATGGGATTAGTTTATATATGGCCACTTATAAATGACGTAATTATGAGTTTAGGAACAGTTATATCAAAGTTACAAATATTTGGAGTTTTCTTATATGGATTCTTAGAAAAAGCGATAAACCCAACAGGACTTCATCACATTTTAAACCAAGCTTTTAGATTTACAGCTCTTGGTGGAATTGAAAATGTAGCAGGACATACACAAGTTGGAGCTTTAAATATATACTTTGCTGAATTAGAAAATCATTTAGCATTCTCTCCAAGAGCAACACAATACTTAGCTCAAGGAAAGATCTTACACATGGTATTTGGAATGCCAGCAGCTATATTTGCAATGTATAAGTGTGCTTTACCTGAAAAAAGAGAGCAACTGGTTAAATATTTTATTCCAGGATTAACAGCTGTTATACTAACAGGGATAACTGAACCAATAGAGTTTACATTTATATTTATTTCACCAATGCTTTGGTTTGTTAACTCGATTCTTGCTGGTTTAGCATTTATGGTACCAGCGATGTTTAATGTGACAATTGGAAATATTCAAGGTGGAATAATTGACTGGTTTGTGTTTGGAACTTTACAAGGAATGCAAACAAAATGGTACTTATACCTATTCTTAGGACCAATTTTCTTTGGATTATATTATGTTGCATATAGCTTTGTAATTAGAAAGTTTAATGTTATGACAATGGGAAGAAGTTATAGTGATTTTGATGAAAGTGAAGAGATTTCAAATGATGGTAAGGCTTTAGATACAGAGAATAATAAAGTAGCTGAAGAGTTAATAGAGGGTCTTGGAGGAATAAAAAATATAGTTGATGTAGATAATTGTATCTCTAGATTAAGAATAGAGATAAAAGATAGATCTTTAATTAACGAGGGTTTAATTAAAAAATCTAAACCAAATGGTATTATTATTCCTGATAACAACAATGTGCATATAGTTTACGGTGGAAGAGTTACTAAAATGAGAAATCTTATTGATGATTATATTTTTGCAAAGAAAGTATAATAGGTATTAAAATTATGAAGCTAGCATAAAATGCTAGCTTCTTTTTTTGAAAATATGTTAAGATATTATAAAAAAATATAGATTAGGAGGTGTTCCAGTGATAGATAAAAATTCTCATATTCCAATATATGCTCAACTTGAAAATATTCTATTAGAGATGATAGAAAGCGGAGATTTAAAACCGGGAGATATGATTCCATCAGAGAATGAACTTTCAAAAAAATATAGTATCAGCAGAATGACAGCTAAGAAAGCTATTGATTCTTTGACAATAAAAGGGTTAGTAGAAAGAACTCAAGGTAAAGGAACATATGTTTGTAGTATAGAAAAGAAAATAGAACTACCAATAAATAGATTACGTGGATTTACTCAAAAAGTTTGTGAAATGGGACTAACTCCAGAAAACAAAGTTTTAGCATTTGAAAAAATGCCTTGTCCTAAAAATATCTGTAAAATTTTAGGTATTAAAGAGGGAGAAAGTATTTGGAGAATGGAAAGAGTTAGACAAATAGATGAGGTACCAGCAGTATTTGAAGAGAGTTATATAAGTGTAAAGTTATTACCTAATTTAAAAGAAAAAAATTTATTAAAATCAAAATTTGATTATATAAAAAGTTTAGGTTTAGAGATTGGAAATAGTGAAAGAGAGATATCAGCAGAGATACCAAGTGATTATGTAGCTAGCGCTTTAAAACTTAAAAGGAATGAACCTATTCTTTTAGCAGAAAATATTACTTATTTAAAAAAAGGTACGGTTTTGGAATATTCTAAAATATACTATAATCAAAAAAAGTATAAATTTAAATTTATAGCAGAAGGAAATTAAAAGTAAAAATTAAAAGAAAGTGTAGATAAAATAGGTATAATAGTGCAATATATGTATATTTAATTTTTGTAAATTAAATATGTACAAAAAAAGTTGAATCACGATTCAAAAGTGTGCTATAATTAGAATATAAAAAAATTAAAACCAGAGGCGAGAAAAATGAAGAATTTAAAAAATTATTTTAAGTATTTACCAGTGGCTCTTACAGGTTTAGCTCTAGGTGTTTCTGGAGTCAGCGGCGCAGTTGCAGTAGTACTTAATCCTAAAGCTTTATACATAGGAAACTTTATATCATTAATGTTACTTCTGCCTATAATTATAAAGAATGTACTACACTTTGATGTGTTTAAAGAGGAACTGAAGCATCCAACACTTGGAAGTTTTATACCAACGTTAGATATGGCTTTAATGAATTTCTCAGTTGTACTTTATGAGTTTTCACCTGTTTTAGGAAAAGGATTATGGCTATTATGTATACTTTTACATCTAATATTTGGAGTATCATTTATATATCACAGATTTCGTTCTTGGAATATAGAGCATATGGTTCCAAGTTGGTTTGTGCCACCAATTGGAATAGTTGTAGCATCAGTGGACTCAGCGGTTATGGGGATGCCACAATTAGCACAAGTAATATTTTACATAGGTTTTGCTTTTTACATAGTAATGCTGCCTATGATGTTATATAGAATTATATTTGTTGAGAAGATTGATGATGCAAGACTTCCAACTTTTGCAATAATAGCTGCTCCACCTAATCTTTGTTTAGCAGGATATTTAGTGGCTTTCAAAACTCCAAATCCAGCAATAGTAGGATTTTTATTCCCATTAGGAATATTTATGACAGCACTGCTTTATATATCAATGGTTAAAATTATAAGACTTAAATTTACACCAGTATATGCGTCATTTACATTCCCTTTAGCAATAGGATCTACAGCAATTTTAAAGTATTCAAACTACATTAGAAGTATAGATGAAAGTAGAGGAATTTTCTGGTATAACTTTGGAGTAGCAGCAACAACATTAGCTGTATTCTTTATATCAATTATCTTTGTAAGAATAGTTAGAATAGTTATAAATCAAATAAAAGAGATAAGAGGAAGTTTATAAAACTTCCTCTTTTAATCTATTTTTTTTATCATTTCTTTTTCAAAATCTTTAAATAAATTTATATATTCATTTTTTATTTTATCATATATATCCCATGCTGTTTCTTCATTATAAGTATGAGAAGTTCTATTTCTATTTATCATGAGATTAATCCACTCTGTTGCATCATGTATTATTCCATCTTTAAATCCTTCTCTAAAAGTTTCTCTTGGACTTACAACTTCTATACCTTGATATTCCAAATAACTTTTCATAAGTTTCCAACTTAATTCGTATACAAATTCAAATCTTTGAATAGTACCATCTAAATATAATTCATCTAAATGTGCATCTTTTTCTAAAGCAATTTCTAATTTTTTTAAAGCTTTTTGAAAATCTTCAAGTTTATATTTCAATTTATTTTCATTCATTAAAATCCCACCTTTCTCATTAGTTTTATATATTAAGATTCCATCAGTTTCTATATTTCTCTTTATATTTTCTCCAATATTCTCAGTATATTCAATTACATCTACAGTATATTTTAAATCTGATTCATAAAAATCATTTCGTATATCATCAATAATATTGTTTACTCTTAGGAATATAGCTAAGTCTATATCTGAGGTTTCTTTATAATCTCCTCTAGATCTAGAACCAAAAATTTTTACCCATTCTATTTTTTCTTTGTACTTTTTCAAAATATCAATAATTTTAAAAAAATCTGTTTCTGATAGACCGTACATTTTTTCCTCCTAAACTTTTTTATTTATTATAACATGTTGGATTAAACAATAAAAAGAGGAAGTTTATAAAACTTCCTCTTTTTGTTATTATATAGCTTTGTCTAAAGTTTCAATGATATTGATACTTCCTTCGATTAAATACTCAGTTGTAGGTAAAAAGTGTAGATCTCTATCATGACACTTTGCCCATTTAATATCTCCAGTCCAATAATCATTTAATGTATTTGAGATAGATTTGAAATCAGAGTTTCTAATTTCAGAGATTATATCAGCATTATGCTTAGATAGAGTATAATCTTTGCTAGTATCAATAGATATTTTATAAATAGTACCTTTCCATCCATACATCTTAGCTGCAGTTAAAAGGTCTGTTAACTTTTCAAAGGCGAACTGTGCTCCACATCTAGATGGTAGCTCAGGAAAGAATTTTAAACGATATTTTTCTAATTCCTGTTCAGCTTCAATGTTAACTAAATCTTCCCTTAAAAAAGTGGGAAATTTATTCAAATCAAAATTTAATATATAGTTAATTTTATCCTCTTTATTTAGAAGATTGTAGTGAAAGTCATCGATAAAGTTAATTAAATAAAGTTGATTACTTATAACCTCGCCAGTATTAGCAATAGTTACTAAAGACATAATTGTACCTCCGCTTGTTTCTTACAAAAAAAAGCTCTTGAATAAGAGCCTTTTCTTGATTTGATTTTTGGAAAAAGTTTAAAAATTTCTTACATTTGAATTATAATTCAAATTACAAAAAAAGTCAAAGCTTTTTTGAATCATTAGTCAAAAAAGTTAAAAATAAAAAAATAATAAGAATAAAAGGGAGTTTTCTACTTATTTTGTATAAAGCATGTAAATTTGTAAGAGGAGTGATGAATATGAAAAAGTATAGATTTCTACTACTTCTTTTAGCTCTACATGGAACAAAAGTTTTTTCTCAAGATAAAGGGCTAATTTTTTGGTCAGACTTTATGTATTTTAAAAACCAAGAGGAAGACTATTATTTAAAAAATGGATCTTTATATTCGAGAAAAGAGATTGAATTACCACCACCAATAAGTCCCCCGATAGAGCCTCCAGTAGAACCCCCAGTAAAACCACCCATAGATCCACCTATAACACCCCCAGTGGAGCAACCAATAAAACCACCAATAGTAGTGCCTCCTATTGTAAAGCCAGTAGAACCCCCAGTGAAGCCTCCTACACCGATTCAACCAATACCAGATCCAATAGTACCAGACCCACCAAAACCAACAGTTGAGAAATATATTTTTTATAATAATGTGTTTTATGAGGGGACTGATTTAAAAACTGGAAGTTCACCATTAGGTGGTGATTTAACAGTAGATATGTCTAATAAAATAGGAATGGGTAGTATAAAAGAAGGATATGTAATAGAAAATGAGAATACAATCTCTCTTAATAAATTACCTGAAATTCAAACTTTAGTGGGAATGCAAGGTTCAAATGGAGGAACTATAATAAATCAAAATAGTGGAGTTATAAATATTGAATCTTATGGTGGAATAGGAATGAGTATATTAAATTCAGGATATGCAGAGAATAATGGAACAATAAATCTGTATAATTCATATACAGTTGGAGCAACAGTTGAAAATGGAAGCTTTATAAATAAAGGTAATATTTTAGGAGCTGCAAGGTATGCTATGGCTACCCTAGGAAGTGGAAGTGTGGAAAATTCATCTACTGGAAATATATCTCTATTAGGAGTTTTTGCAGGAATTTATGTAAGTGGTGGAGGAAGTGGAGTAAATAATGGAGCAATAACAGTTTTAGATGGAAATTCGGCAATGATGACAACAAATGGAAGTATTATAAACAATGGAACAATAACAATGAATACTCCAAGTTATAACAATGGTAATAATACGATGGAAATACCTAGTGGTGCAATGTTTATAAATGGATTTGGAACAGCTATTAACTCGGAGTCAGGAGTTATAAATATAGGAACACCAACTAGTTTAATGAGGGCAACTAATGCAATGACAGGAGAGGGGGCTGTAGTTTTAGAAAATAGTGGAACAATAAATATGTATACTAATACTGTAACTCCTGGTTCAATATTAACGACAGATTTTGCTTATTTTTTAACTGAAGGAGCTATTGGTAAAAATATGCCAACTGGAGTTATAAATTTAGGTGAATATGGAATGGTTAATTATGGAGGAACTGTATATAACTGGGGAGTTATAAATAAAGAGGAGACTAATACTCAAAGCCTATCTTATAATGGAAAGTTGGTTATGGAAAGTGGTGGAAGTATAAATACTTCTAAATCTCAAATGTTAGAAACAATTGTAATAGGAAGAAGTTATGTGGGAAATTACTATGTAGATTCAGGAGTTTTAAATTTACACTCTTCAATTACAAGTAATTTTAAAGAGATAAAAAGTAATAGTAAACTATATGAAGTGATTGAAAATAATGGAGTTTATGAGTTTAAAAGAAATAGGTTTGAGATATTAACAGATGATGTTTTGGCAAAGTATTTAGAAGATATTTATTACGACTCGAATAACTCTACAAAAAATGAACTTTTTGATATACTTACATCTTCAGAAAGTGGATCACAATTTGAGTGGTATTTAGATGAAATCTTTGGTAGAGGTTATTTTCCATCTTTAATGTATCAAACAAATGATGCTATTGTATTTACAAATGAAACTATTTTAAATCAAATATCCGAAAAGACTCAAGCAACAAATAAAGAGAGCTATATTTTTGGTTACTCTTTTGAAAAAATGAAAAAAGATGTATACGAAAATATATTAGGATATACAGATGAGTTAAATAGTTTCTTTATAGGAAAAAACTATCCAATAAAAGAGAGCTTAAGCTCTGGATGGATTTTAAGTTATACTCGATTGGATTCTAAATTTAAAGATAATAAAGGAAAAAGAGAGGACAATATGTTCCAAGGAACAGGGTATTTAAACTACAATAAAGATACTGTAAATGCTTTTGGAAGCTTCTTTGCAGGATATTCTAAAGGAAACTTAGATAGAAATGTTCAATTAGGTTATTTAGATTATAACGAAGATTTCACAGATATAAGTTTTGAAAGTCTAAATGAAAGTTTAAGTTCAGATATTAAAAACTATTATGTAGGAGCTTTAGGAAAAATATCTAAAAAATATGATTTTAATTTCATATATTTAGAACCAGTTGCAAGAGTTGAAAGTATTGGAATATTCCAAAGAGATATAAGTGAAAGTGGAGGAACATATAGTTTAGAGCTAGATAATCTTAACGGAGTTTTAAGTAGTGGATACGTTGGAACAGGGATAGGAAAGGTATTTACTATTGGAAAAGGTGCTTTAAATATGGCTTTAAATTTAGGAGTTAAACAGGAACTTAATAGTTTAGATGATACAGTTAAATTTAAAGTAAATAGTTTAGGTAGTGAGAGTGGAGAGATAGATTTGAAAAATAAAAATAGATTTTCTAAAGAGGTTGGAGTGAGAACAGAGGTTGGAAATCTATGGGATGGACTATCTTTATATGGAGAGTATAAGTATATATTTTCAGAGGATAACTCTTGGAAAGTTTCAGGAGGAGTAAGAGTTAAATTTTAATAGATACTTAAGCTAGGTGTTAATTTACCTAGCTTTTTTATTGTGTTATAATATTTATAATAAAGTTTAGGAGGAAATGAAATGTTAAAAAAGATAGCGTTACTTTCATGTTTAATAGCTTTTAGTAAAATAGATATAGATGCTTGTACGGGAATTTCTCTAAAGACAGAAAATAATAATAATATACAGGCAAGAACAATAGAGTGGTCTAAGAATAAAATAAATAGTCAAATTATAATAGAGCCAAGAGGTAAAGAGTATCAGTCTCCAATGCCAAATAGAACATTAGGAAAAAAATGGAAGGGAAAGTATGGATTTGTAGGAGCATCTGTTGAGCATGAATCTTTAATAGGAGAGGGAGTTAATGAAAAAGGATTAAATGCAGGGGTATTTTTCTTTTTAAACTATGGAGAGCTAGCACCTTTTAATGAGAAAAAAGTAAAAAACTCATTAAATGATATGGATTTAGTAAAGTGGATGTTAACGAGTTTTTCCACAGTTGAAGAAGTAAAGGAAGCTATTAAAAAGATAGATGTTGTACCAATAATAATAGAGAATGGACAACCATCACCAACAGGACACTGGAGAGTATCAGATGCTAAAGGTGGAAATATAGTTATAGAGATTATAAATGGTGGAGAGTTAAAAATATATGATAATAAGGTTGGAGTTTTAACAAACTCACCAGGATTTGATTGGCAACTTACAAACTTAAATAACTATGTAAATTTAAATTTAAATGGAAATAAACCAGAGATGTTAGGACAGCAAAAAATATTCCCAATGGGAGCTGGTTCAGGAATGTTAGGACTACCAGGAGATGTAACTCTACCATCAAGATTTGTAAGAGCAGCTTTTTATGCAAATAACACTCCAAAAATGGTAGGAAATGAGGAGGGAATAACTCAAGCGTTTCATATTTTAAATAACTTTGATATTCCAATTGGAATGACATATGCAGATAAAAATGAAATACCTAAAGAGATAACAAGTGCAACTCAATGGACAACAGCTATAAATTTAAATGAAAAGTTGTTTTACTATAAAACTATGTATAATCAAGATATAAGATTAATAGATTTAAAGAAGATAGATTTTGGAAAGGTTCAATCTCAAGTTCTTACTATGGATAAGAGTACGATTCAACCAGTAGATGAGATTTTAATAAAATAGTAATAAAAAGTTACAAAGGAACATCTTTTAAATAGTAGTAAATATCTTTAGGGACTATAAAAAGGGGTTGGGAAAATGAAGATATTAAAGGTTATAACTTTATCTATTATTACTACTATTTGCACTTACTCTCAAGAAAAGGCAATAAAACTAGAAGATTCAGTAATTCTATCAACTAGTGGGTTTGAAACACCTATTCTTTCAGAGAATAAAAATGTAACACTTTTATTTAAAGAGCAGATAGATAATGGGAATTATAAGGATGTAGAGGATGTTTTAAGAGGAGCACCAAATATAATTATTCAAAATACATATTTTGGACCGAAAGTTGATATTAGAGGTAATGGAGAGAAATCGATATCCAAAGTTAAAATTTTACAAGATGGTATAGGTTTAAATCCCATAGACGATTCTATGGGGACCACTCCTATTAATACAATCTCTTTGAACTCTATTGAGAGGATAGAGATTGTTCCAGGAGGAGGAACTGTATTAAATGGATCGGGAAGTTCTGGAGGAGTTGTAAATATTATAACTAAATCCTCTTTGAGAAAGGATTTTTTAGTTTTAGAAAGTGGAATGCAATCATATGATTTTAGAAATGCAGGTCTATCTCTAGGACAAAACATTACAGAGGATATATATGGAAACTTTAACTATAACTATTTAAAAGGAGATGGTTATAGAGATGGAGATTCAGAGGAAAGCAATAGTTTTAGTGGCGGAATAGATTATCTAATTAATGATAAAAATAGAGTAAAATTTCAAATGTCATATTTTGATGAAAATAGAGATTACTCTACACCAGTAGAAAAAAAAATATTGGAAATAGATAGAAAAACCATGGGATTTCCAGTTGTAAGCAGCTCTAAAAGAGAAGCTTACTCCTTAGATTATGAGTATAAATTTAGTGAGAAATTTACGATTTTAAATACTTTTTACTATCAAAATTATAAAAGAGATTTTACAGAGAACTCTCTTATGGATTATGAGCTTCCAAATCTTGGACATATGCCCTTTGATATCTTAGGGAAAGATTTACCAGCATCTATGAATGGTAAGTTTAAAGAGGAAACAAAAGGCTTTAAAACAAGGGGAAAGTATGTATATGACAAAGGAGAGTTTGTTTTAGGATATGATTATAGTTATACAAAGCTTTTAAGAGATAGTAAAATTCGAGCTAATGGAGAATTTTTTCCTAAGCCTATGCCGAATTTAAAAATAAAAGGGGATGTAAGTATAAATCTTAAAAATGATATTTTTAAAGAGACCAATGCTATCTATGGACTTAATAGATACAGTTTAGGAGAGCAGTGGGAGATTATTTTAGGAGTTAGATATGAGCATTCAAGATATGGTGGAAAAAGAGATAGTGAAACAGAAGTAATCTCTATGAATAAGATTCATGAGTATAAAAGTATTGAAGATGAAAAAAGAAGTGATAATTATGCTTTTGAAATAGGAACAAACTATAGATATAGTGAATCAGGAACTGTCTATACAAGGTATGAAAGAGGGTTTACATCACCACTTCCTGGGCAGATAACTGATAAAGTCAATATGACATATATTTCAAATGATTTAAAATCTGAAACTTCAGATAACTTTGAGGTAGGAGCAAGGGATTTTTTAGGAGACACTTTTGTAAATCTATCACTATTTTTGACATTTACTCATGATGAGATAATGTTAATTCAGAAAAACTCTCATAATCCAGCGATAAAAGAGTGGCAATATAAGAATTTAAATGAAGTTAGAAAGTTCGGAGGCGAGTTATACTTAGAGCAATACTTTGAAAAACTAACAACATATCAGTCATTTTCTTATGTAAATACTGAGATAACCAAGGGATTATATAATGGAGAAGAGTTACCAATGGTACCAAAAGGAAAAGTTATTTTAGGAGCTGGATATGAAGTGACTGAGAGAATAAAATTTAATGCTAATTTTAATCTTGTTGGAAGTTATTTAGTTAAAGAGTATGGTAAAGAGAATAATACTATTGATACAAAGGTTGATAGCTATAACTATACAGATCTTATGATAACATATATGGCTACAGATATATTAAGTGTAAGTTTTGGAGTAAACAACATATTTAATCAAAAGTATAACTATGAAGAAACAAGTTTAATAGCAGTACCAGCCTCAGGAATAAACTATTTTCTTTCAGGGAAACTATATATGTAAGTAAAAAAGCTGAAGATGACCTTCAGCTTTTTTTATAGTTTAAAAAACTTTTTAACTTTTTCTATAAAGCTAGTTTTAATTTTTCTATTTTTATCTTTTAGTTTTTCATCAAACTCTTTAAGTAGATTTTTTTGTTCCTCATCTAAATCAACAGGAACTTCAATTGTTATCTCAGCATAGTGAGTTCCTTTTTTCTTAGTTTTAGGATTAAAAATTCCATACTCTCTTAAAGCAAAACGTTTTCCACTTTGAGTTCCTGCAGGAATTTTAATTTTTTTATTTCCACTTAAAGTTGGAACTTCTACTTCTCCACCTAGAGCTGCAGCGTAGTAACTAACGGGAACTTTGCAGATAACATCATATCCATCTCTTATGAAAAGATCATCAGGTTTAATTTTTATGTGTATGTAAAGGTCACCATGTGGCCCTCCACTTGTACTAGCATTACCAAATTTAGCTAACTTTAACTTTTGTCCATCTGCTATACCAGCAGGAATTTTAAATTTTTTCTCCACCTCTTCAGGAGTTCCATTTTTTCCAGTACGAGCGTAACGAATAGTTTTTTCTCCACCTTTAGCTGATTCTTCTAAAGAGATTTCAATCTCCATAGAGAGATCACCTCCAGGTTGAGGTCCTCTTTTTCGAGCTCCTCTACCACCAAAGAAAGATCCAAAGATATCTCCTAAATCTTCGTCACCTCCACCGCCACCAAACTCGTTGAAGTTAAAGTTGAAATTACCAAAGTTAAAATCTTGATAGTTTTGTCCACCACCATATTGACCATAACCTTGAGAACTACTAGGTCCACCTTGTTCAAAAGCAGCGTGACCGAAGTTATCGTATTGAGTTCTTTTTTCTGGATCAGAAAGTATTTGATAAGCTTCATTAACCTCTTTAAACTTTTTTTCAGCAGTAGCTTTTTCAGCTTCAGTTGAAGAACTAAATTTGTCAGGGTGATATTTTCGAGCTTGTTTTCTATAAGCCTTTTTTATCTCAGCCTCACTGGCATTTTTATTAACTTCTAAAATCTTATAAAAATCCTCTTTTAGAGCCATTGTAGCCTCCTTCTATAGTTAAACTATAATTAAATTATTTATATGATTGTATGTTTTACTTTACTAACTTAAGAAAGAAATTCCTTTAGAATTATGAAATAAAAAAATATATAAAAAATAAAAGAAAAATCTATTTTTTGTAGAAGAAGAATTACAGAGAGTAAAAAATAAAACTAACATATATTTAAGGGAAAGGTGAATTACTATGTCTAAAAAAATAACAGTAGAAAAATTTGAAGCATTTATTTTAGAGTGTGTAAACGAAATGAAAACTGGAGAGAAAGTAATATTTACTAAAAAAGAGATGCCTTTAGCTAAGGATCATACAATAACTTTAACAAAAGTAGATGATGATAGATATACAGTTATAGAAAGAGGTATTGAAGATTTAGAGTTCTCAAATATTGATTTTAATGAAGTTATTAAAGAGTTAATGAAATTAAAAGAAAAAGAGTTTGGAGATTGTGAACACTTCTATGCTCATAAAGCATAATGGAAAATAGGGCTAGATAAATTGTTTATCTAGTCTTTTTTTTTACAAAAATATTTTTAAAAAAGTGTTAAAATATTTTTTAAAATGACATTTTTTTTCATTAAAATAGAGTACTATAAGAGCAAGACTATTTTACTAAAATCAAAAAATTCAGAAAGTCTATATCCTCTCGCATTTACTTTAAACATATTTATTTAAGACTTAAGTTAAACAACATTACAAAAATTTTTCGAATATAAAGATGTCCCCCGATGTCCTTTATTAAAGAAAAGTATGATTTGATAATCAGTAAAATTAGAGATTTTTAATAAAAAAGTAGGTAGCGAGAGGATATCCCATTTATTGACTTTAAATAGGAGGATAGAAAATTAATGTCTAGCGAGATAGAGGTTATAAAGAATAGTTTTTATGAACTGTTTAGAGTTAATTATAAGGATGTTAAAGGAAAAAGAAGATATTTTAAAGATTTAGAAAATTTAAGTGGTACAGTTATTAGAATTTGTACAAAAGGGAAAGGTTTATATTACTATAACTCAGAGGAGTATGTATTTTTTGAAGAGGGAGATTTGATAATTTGCAATGAATTTTACTTTAATAGTATCTTAGTTTTAACAAAAGAGTGTAAATTAGATGTTTTTAGAATAAAGGATTGTTCTTTATTAGAAACATTAAATAATAAGATAAAAAAGAAAGAGTATCGAAGAATAAAGATTTATAATCTAAAAAAAGTGCTGTTTGAAATAGAAAAAGCTTTAAAAATAGAGGATAAAGAACTTACTTTTTTTAAGTTATTATTAGATGTGATTTTTTACCTAGGAGAAAGAAAAAATAATATTGGATTTAATTATTTAAACGATAAAAATTTTATGGATATACTTATATATATAGATTCTAATATTGACAGAAGAATAACTGTTAGTGATGTAGAGAAGGAGTTTAAAACATATAATAAAGTATTGAAAGAGCAATTTAAAAAGTACTTAGGTATTTTTCCATCAGAATATATACTAAATCAAAAGTTGACTAAAGCAGCAATATTATTAAAAACTACAGATTATAAAATTAGCTATATATCTGATATTTTATCTTTTTCATCGCCAAGTGCATTTACTCTAATTTTTAAAAGAAAATTTAAAGAGTCTCCATCAAATTATAGAAGAAAATAAAGTGTATGTCTTGAAATTATAAGGCATACACTTTTTATTTTGTATAAGATATATTTCTTATGGAAAAAAGATGATGTTTAAAGAAAATGGTATATTTACTAAAAATATCATAGCAAGTATATTAAAGACAAAAGAGTTTAAGAGATATAGAAAAAAGATTATAAGAGGGAGAAGAAAAAATGGGGGATATATTAAAAAAACGTATAGAATATTTAACAGGGAAAATTGCACCAGAGGATACTTTAAAAAAATTGGAGCAAGAGTGTGAAGGTATTTTAAAACAATATAAATGTAATAAAACTTTAATTGAAGAGAACGAAAAAAGAGTTTTAGTAGAAAGAGTTAGAGATAGTTATAAAAAAATATTAACTTTAGGGGTAGCTTATAATACAGAGAATTCAGTTTATTATAAAGATGAACTACTATTTGTAATAGCTCATGAAGTATTAGAAAATAATTATGAAAATTACTATAATTTAGAGTCTGTAGAGCATACAAACTGGTGGCAATGGGAGATTGGATATCCTTTACTATTAAATGATATATTGATTCTTTTTTATGAGAAGTTAGAAAAAGATTTAATAGATAAGATAATAGATGTAACAAAATATTTTTTACCAGATGAGAGATATTTAGGAAATAATCCAGTGGCAATGCATCCAAGTGGATCTCCTTTAAGACCAGCAACTGGAGGAAATTTAATTGATACTTGCAAAATTATGTTTTTAAGAGGTGCTCTTTTAAATAGTTTAGAGATATGTCAAAAAGCAGTAGAATCTATATCTGAAACTTTAGAGATAATATCTGAAAAAAATGTAGAAACATTAAGTAATAGAGACGGGTTTTATGCAGATGGATCTTTCATACAGCACGGGTTTATACCATATGCAGGAACTTATGGAAATGTTTTACTATCAGGAATTGCTGAAATAATATATTTAGTGGATGAAAAACTTAGAAAAAAAATAGATACTAAAAAAATATGTGAAAGAGTTTACAACTCTTTTGAACCTCTATTTTTTAAAGGAGCTATGACAGATATAGTTAATGGTAGAGCTATAACAAGGGATGGAAATGATCATCAAATAGGACATGAGGTTATAAACTCTTTACTTTTATTGGCTCATGGAGTGGATGAAGAAAATAGAGTAAAACTTTTAGAAATAGCAAAAAGAGAGCTGTCTTTAGATAAATGTTATCTATATACAGAAAAAGAGAAAAGGGCTATATTTTATAACTTATCAAAAGATGTATTAAAAAATTCAAAGATTAAAGTTAAAAGTTACTCTAGTGAGGTAAAGTGTTTTAATGAGATGGATAGAGTTTTCTATAGAAATAGAGAGTTTGCCATAGGACTTGCTATGCATTCAAAAAAAATTGGTAACTTTGAAACATTTAATGGAGAGAATACAAAAGGGTGGTTTACAGGGGATGGAGCAGTATATATATACTCAAAAGGAGATGAGTATATAGATTATTGGAAAGGTGTAGATTTTTATTATATTCCAGGGACAACAGAGATAAAGATGGAAATGGAAAATATAAAAGGTGTAGAAAGTTCTGTGGAAAATATGCCTAAAAATAGTGTAGCTGAAGGATATGGAGATAAAGATTCAGGAGTTGCCTATATGGATTTTATCAACTGGAATGGTAAGTTAAGTAGTAAGAAAAACTATATTTTTAAAAAGACAGGTATGGTTTATTTAGAGAATTATATAACAGGAGAGGGAGAGGTTTACTCAACTGTAGCTAATATGAGAATCTCTAATTTGAAAAATAAAACTATAAGTATTGATGGAAAGCCAATGAAGGATACTTTTGTAACTGGGGAGTTTAAAGAGATATCTTTAGGTAATCTAATATATAAATTTTATAAAAGTGAAAAAATAAATTTGGAAATATATGGTGAAGAGGAAAATAGGTTTATAAAAATTTGGATAGATTTAGGAGTGAATCCAATTAATTATACTATTGCATGGGAAGTTATAATTGTAGTATAATAAATAAAAAGGTTTTGTAAAAGGGGCAATATGTTAAAAAAAGAACGTGAAAATATTTTTTTGGACAAAAAAGTTTGGGGATTTTTATTTTTTGCTTCAATATTTATATTTTTATTTGGAGTAAAGGAATATAGTGAGTATAAAAAAGATGAGGAATTAAGAGTTGAAAGGCTTTTAAATAAAATAAATTTAAAAATAGAATTATTTATGTCCTCTATTGGTGATTTGGAAAATAGTGAACCTATAAAGGAGTATTATAACTCAAAGGAGATATCATACTATAATTTAATAAAAGTTTTACAAGAAATCCAAAAGAAGAATAATATTTATGGAAAAAGTGGATATACTTTAAGTTTAGGAAAAGATAACTCTGATATTATTGTTACAGGAGATGGAACTAAAAATAAAGATAACTATTTAAAAACTCTTGGAGTAGAAAAGAAAAAACAAGAGGAATTAAATTCAAACTTAATTTTAATTCCTCAAGAAAAAGAGATTGTTTTTATTTTAAAAAATAAAATTTTTAATTTAGAAGAGGGAATTTTCTGGATTGTAAATTTAGATAGAGATCTTTTTTTCTCAAGTCTTTTTGATGATGAAGTAGGAAAGTGGGAAATTTTAAAAGATAATAAAGTCTATCAGCTAGAGAGAAATATTGTAACCAAAAGAAAAGGTGATGGGGGTTACGTTTTAAGAAGCAGTGGATTAAATTTTAAGTTTTTATATACACCAAACTATTCTCATTTTTATCAAATGCTATTTTTAATGTCGATAGTTATATTTTTAGCTTTAGGGCTTTTAGCTATGTTAATAGATTATTCTATTAAATTGTATAAAGAAAGAAAAGAATTAATAGGAGAGATAAATACATTAGCAGTTGTAGATAGAAGAAAGAATTTAAGAGATTTTGTTTTAGGAATAAGAAAAATACATGAAGTTGGAGAGTTAACTAGAAAAGTAAAATCTCTTCAAGGAAGAAAATTAAAGATTGTTTTAGTTGAGATATTTGATAGTGATGATGAAGGGTTAGATTTTAAAAACTTTACCTTAGCTAGAGAGTATTTAAAAGAAAGTTTATCTTCAAATGGAGTCTATGAACATATAGATATAGACTACAAAAGTATAGCTTTTATAATACCTGAGGAAAGTGACTCTGTTATTGAGGATGCTTTTCACTTTATGTTGGAAAATATAGGACAAAAATATAGTGTAGAGTTAATAGCTGCAGTATCAAAAGAGTTTGTATCTGTAGAGAGTTTCCCCCAACAGTATATAACTTGTAAAAAGATTTTAGATGCAAAGTTTATGGCTAAAGGAAGAAAAGTTCTATTTTCTGAAAATATAAAAAGTGGAAAACTAATACTTACATATCCTATTGAAACAGAAGCGAAATTAGTTTCAAAGCTACTAAATGGAAACTTACAGGGTGCTAAAAAAATAGTAGATGAAATATTCATAGATAGAATAAATCCAGAAGCAATGGATAAAAAGGATATCAAAGAGTTTACAGGACTACTTTATAACACTTTAAATAGAGTTGTCGTTCAGTTAAAAGAGTTTGAAAGTTCATTGCGTTGTGAGAAATTAGATATTGAAAGTATTACAAAAACAGGAAATTTAGAGAAAATTAGAAGTATTTTTAATGAACTTATAACTGAAATATGTAAACAAAAAAAGACTAGTGAACAGGATGAAAATGAAGCCATAAGAGAGAAAATAAAAAATTATATAGATAAAAACTATCAAATAGATTTTTCTTTAGATAATTTGGCAGATTATTTAGGATTATCATTTAAATATACCAGTATATTATTTAAAAAAGTTATGGGAGATAACTTTAAAAATTATATAAATCTTTATAGAATAGAGAAAGCAAAAGAGATATTAAAAGAGAAAAAAGATATAAAGATAAAAGATTTAGCAGAAGAGTTAGGTTATAATAGTTCTAATACATTTATAAGAATATTCAAGAAATATGAGGGGATATCTCCAACACAATTTAATCCAGAAGAGATCTTAGAAAAATAAAGCTAAAACGGAATATAAAAAAGAGATAGAAAAAGGAAGATGCAAAAAAGAAGATTTACAACCAAAAAAAATACTCGTATAATCCATTTAAATTATAACTGAAAGTTTAAATTTTAAACTTGATAAGAGGGGAGATAAGAATGGAGATATTAAAAAAGACGAGAGAGAAATATTCAAAAGAGTTTAGGCTGTCAAAAGAGGATCTATTTTTTGCAATGCACGAAGCTATGAAGAAAGTAGATGAAAATTCAAAGGTATTTATAGATACATACCCAAGAGCAGCTAGTGTAAATAATATATATCCTGGAACAAAAAATGCAGAGGATTTTGATGATTGGACAGTAGGATTTTGGACAGGGATGTTATGGTTATCTTATGAGATGACTGAAAATGAAAAATATAGAAAAATAGCTGAGTACCAATTAAAAGGTTATAAAACAAGAATAGAGAATAAGGTGCACGTTAATCACCATGATATTGGATTTTTATACTCTCTTTCAGCAGTTGCTCAAGAGAGAGTTACAGGAAGTGAATTAGCTAAAGAGGTAGGAATAAAAGCTGCTGAACACTTAATAACAAGATTTCAAGAGAAAGGGCAGTTTATTCAGGCTTGGGGAGATCTAGGAAAACCAGAGGATTATAGACTTATTATAGATTGTAATATGAATGTGCCATTATTATTTTGGGCAACAGAGATGACTGGGGATAAAAAATTTGCTGAGATTGGAGCGAAACATTTAGCTACAGCTTCAAGTGTTGTTGTTAGAGAGGATTCATCAACTCATCACACATATTATTTTGATCATGAGACAGGAGAACCTACAAGAGGAGTTACTGCACAAGGTTATTCAGATACTTCAGCTTGGGCAAGAGGACAAGCTTGGGGAGTTTATGGATTCCCATTAGCTTATGGTTATACAAAAGATAAAAGATATATGGACCTTTATAAAAGAGTTACAAATTACTTTATAAATAATCTACCAGAAGATGACGTATGTTACTGGGATTTAGTGTTTACAGATGGCTCTGGACAACCAAGAGATACATCAGCTGCAGCTATAGCAGTATGTGGAATTTTAGAGATGGATCAATATTTAGATGCAAATGATCCAGATAGAGAGATCTATTTAAATGCAGCTCATAAAATGATGAAATCACTTATGAAAAACTATAGTACAAAAGATTTAGATTATTCTAATGGACTTTTAACAGATGCAGTTTACTCAATTCCTCACGGTTCAGGAGTTAAAGAGTGTAACATCTGGGGAGATTACTATTATTTAGAGGCTTTAACAAGATTATTTAAACCAGAGTGGAAAAAATATTGGTAGAATGAAAAAAGCAGAGCTAAAACTCTGCTTTTTTATATGCATTTAATATTTAAAAATATTAAAAACCGATATTTTCTGGAACTACAAGAACAGTATATTTATTTGGAAATTTTCTCCCATGATGAATAATCCCAAAACTATCATTTGTATCGTTAAAATGATTTCTAATTTCTAAAATTTCAGGCATTTTTTTTTCAGCTTCAATTAAATTTTTTACAAATTTATTAATTCCAACAATAGCAAAAATTTTGTTGGGTCCAAAGATTGATGCAGAACTAGCAAAGTTATCTAGAAATATAAGCTCTCCATTTTCAGTGATAAAATCACATTCAGCAATAAAGTTATCAGCTAGAATAGCCTGTTGTTCCTTTTTATAATCATATATTCGACATCCTTTTTTACTTAATGGAAAAAGGAGTTCTAAGGAGTTTAGAAAAGGTGTTTGATCAAGAACTAAAGATTCAGAAGATGGAATTTTAGAGATTAAAATATTTTTTAATTCATTTAAATCTTTAACTAATATTGCATCATACTCTTTATGGAGAAGTAACTTAGTAATCTCTTTTGCTTTTAGGTCATAAAACCATTTTAAATTTTGATCCATTAATATCCAACCTCCTCATTGATAATTACAATAAAAGTTTTACCATCAACTCTTTCTCCAGATTTTACAATAGTAGTAAAATTACAGATTCTTTGTTTTGTATTGCAGTTTTCACATTTTCCAGAGATGTTACAAGGAGTTTTATGGTTAATTCTTTTTGAATTTAATGGTCCAACAAACTCTTGAATTCTATTTAATCCATCTTGGCATGTATCAACAAGTTTGTTGATTCCACAAATAACAATGGCATTTTTAGGTCCGTAAAGTAAGCTAGCAACTCGATTTCCTCCAGAATCCATTTGAATAAGTTCTCCGTTTTTAGTAATAGCGTTAGTACTTGTAACAAAATAATCTGCAAGTAATCCTTGTCGCATACATTCAACAGTGGAAGGCCAATCAGGTTGGTTATATCTGTCGAATAATTTATAATTGTTGCTTTTAAAAGGTTCAATTAAATTTAATTCGTTGATAGTAACAGAGCCACCTAATGCAATAGATGATCCGTGTGGTATTAAGTTTAGAACAATATCACGAGCTTCAACTATGTTATCTGCATAGATTGGAGTGTAATTTTTTTTAGAAAGAGTATCAATTAATTCTAAAATTTGACTCTTTCGAATATTTTTTTTAATTTCTTTCATGTGTCCTCCTTAGGAATTGAAAAGAGAATATTAATAATATTTCTAATGGGTAAATATTACATATAACAGTATAAAATGTAAATATTCTATTTTATATGTGCTAAATTCTAGCAGAAAATATATAGAAGCGAAAGGTATTTAATTTTAGCTATATATTTTTTTGCATAGAAAAAAGTATATAAAAAACGGCTGATTTACACACGAAAATTGGTGAGGTATTATGGGAATACTAAAATAAAAATAAAACGGGGGTAGTATGAAAGCGAAAGAGAAAATGGTATTGTTAGGAATCTTTCTATTGTTTTCTAGCAAGAGTTTAGTGAGTTATTCAAATTTTACTGTAATTGAAAATAATAAAGATTTAGTAAAAGATACGGGAAACGCTATACAAGCATATGAAAACCAAAATAAAATTAATAATGCAACGCTAACGATAAGTGGAAATGCAACGGGTATGGTTGCATCTAGAGAGCCATCAATAGTTGAAAATAGAGGAACTATTGTTGTCAATGGAGGAACGGCAAAAGCAATGCAGTCAACTGGAGTAGGAGCTAAAGGAATAAATAATGGAATCATAAATCACTCAGGTGATGGAGCAAAGGCTTCGAATGCTATGTTTAGTCAAAATGGCGGATATATAGAAAACGGTAAATTAGGAGTAATAAATATATCAGGAAAAGATTCTTCAGGAATGTTAATTCAGGGGGTAAAAGATGAAGTAAACTCTCAAGGGATAAATAAGGGGATAATAAATGTATCTTATGGAAAAGGAGATGGAGAAAGTTCAGTAAACGGAGTAAAAGTTTCTGCCAGCGGTATTGGAATAAATGAAGGAACAATAAATTTGCAAACTAATAATACAGTTGGATTTTTAGTATCAGGAGAAAATGCTCAAGGAATAAATGAAACAACAGGAGTAATAAATGTATCAGGAAATAATTCTGTTGGAATAAAGGTAAGCGAATCATCTAAAAAGAATCCAATAGCAGAAAATAAAGGGATAATAAATGTTACAGCTGGAGCAGGTACTGTTGGAATGCAAGCTTTTGGAATAGGAACTCAAGGGATAAATAGTGGAATAATAAACCATGAAGGAGATGGAGTTAATATTTCAAATGCAATACTATCGCAAAATGGTGGATATGTAGAAAACACTGAAACAGGAATAATAAATATATCAGGAAAAGACTCATCAGGAATGATGGTTCAAGGAGTAAATGAAGGAATAAATTCTAAAGCAATAAATAAAGGAACGATAAATGTATCTTATGGAGCTCCCACTGAAAAAACGGGACAGGTAAATGGGATAAAAGTCTCAGCAAATGGAATAGGAAAAAATGAGGGAACAATAAATTTACAAACTAATAATACAGTTGGATTTTTAGTATCAGGAGAAAATGCTCAAGGAATAAATGAAACAACAGGAGTAATAAATGTATCAGGAAATTCTTCTTCAGGAATGCTTATCTCAGCAAAAGGACAAGGAATAAATAATGGAAATATCTATGTTTCAGGAAAGCAGTATACATCAGGAATGAAAGTAGATGGAGTAGGAAGTACAGGAATAAATAATGGAGTAATAATTCATGAGGGAGATGGTCAAACATCAAACGCAATGTTAGCTCAAACAGGAGGATACATTGAAAATAACAGATTGATTCAAGTATCAGCGGTAAATACATCGGGAATGGCAGCTGATAAAGAAGGTTCATCACTGAAGAATTTAGGAGATATTTTAGTTTTAAATAAAGCAAAAGGGATAAAATTAAGTGGTGGAGCGACTGGAACAAGTAGTGGAAAGATAGTCGTAGAAGAGGGAATAGGAATTTCAATTGAAACAGGAGCAAAAGGAGAAAATCTAGGAGATATCTCTATAACAGGAAACTCTTCATCTGGAATCTCAATATCAGGAGCAGGTCAGGGAGTAAATGCAGGAAATATCTATGTTTCAGGAAAACAATATACAGCTGGTATAAAGGCAGATGGATTAGGAAGTGTAGGGATAAATAACGGAACAATAATTCATGAGGGAGATGGTCAAACATCAAATGCAGTTTTAGCTCAAGGTGGAGCAACTGTTGAAAATAATGGTTTAATCCAAACTTCAGGTATAAATACATCAGCTATGAGTGCAACTGGAGCAGATAGTAAAGTTTTAAATAATGAAAATGGAAAAATAACAGTATTTGATAAAGCTTTAGGGATGAAAATAGAAAAAAATGGATATGGTGAAAACTTAGGAGTTATATCTAATAATAGTACTGGGATAGGAATGGATATAAGATTAGAATCATCAGGAAAAAATAGTGGTTTAATAGAAAATTACTCTGTAAGTTCAGGAGTTAAAGTAGCTGGGCAGTTTGTAAATACAGGGGAAATTAAAAACTATAACTTTGGAAATGCAGTTTTAGTTAGTAATGGAACATTTGTAAATGAAGGTGGAGTAATAGATGGTGGATATGGTGTAGCCATAAGATCAGAAGTTCTTAGATTAAAAGATCCTATAACTGAAAAATATTATGATGCTCCAACGAATAATAACGTGGTATTAAAAGGTGGAAAAGTAAAGGGAGATATTTTAGGTGGAGTAGGAATAGATGCCTTGTTTTTCCAAGGAGATAATAATTTATCAGATATAAGAATAGAGAATTATGAGATTTTATCAGCAACAGGTGGAAATAGCAAAATAGATAACTCTTTTATAGATTTAGAATATAACCAAGGAAATCAAGCTTACTTTGATGAGAATAAAAATAAACTTGAAAATGATGGAATTATAACAGCAGATAAAGGAAAATTGGAAATCTCTAACAGTACATTAGTTGTAGATTTTAAAAATTCTTTAACTGATAAAACTTTAGAAAATTCAATAATTTCAGCAGATAAATTAGTTTTAAATGGAGATGTGAGTTTCTCTTTTATATCTGGAGATGGAAGAAACGAGTTTAACTTATCAGAAGCTTTTGGTGGAGTGGATATTGAGTTAGGTGAAAATGCGAATATAAAATCATCTGTAATTTGGGATTATGAAGTAAAAGATGGAAATATAATAGCTAAGAAAAACAGTTATGAAAATATATTAACAACATCTAAATTATCTAAATTTGTTACTTTATTAGAAGGAGATAGAATTGAAAAGAGTGCTTTAGAAGCTAAAAATATAGACAAGTCATTAATCTATGCTGTTTCTGATGCAGAACAACTTCAAACAGCAGGAGAGTTTACAAGTGCTATGAAACAACTTTCAGGTGGAGTTTATGGATATATGGCTGATATAGCTTCTATAAATTCAAGAACTCTATCAAAAAGAATGATGGATAGAGTAAATCAAAGTGATTTTACTAGAGAAAGAGCAACAAACTCATCAACACAAGATGTAATATATATGGATAATAATCATAGAATTAATGGATTAATGGATGTTTCATATATAGAGCATGGAATTTTAGGAGTTACAGAAAAGCAGATTGAAAATAATGCTAAGTTAGGTTTGATATATGGAGGATCTAATGGAAAGGTTAAGTTTGAAGGTGGAGAATATGGAAGTGCAGATTTAAATAATATCTATGTAGGAGGATATTATAACTATAAGTTTACAGATAGATTTTCTTTGACTTCAAATGCTAGAATAACAAATTCATTTAACTCTTTAAAAAGAACAGTAAATTATGGAAATACTTATGGAAGTTTTGATTCAACTTTCCCAACATATGGATTTGGATTAGGAACTGTAGCTGCATATAATGTTTTAAAAGATGATTATAAATTTGGAGTTTATGGAGGGATAGATTGGACTAAAATAGTTCAAGGGAATATAACAGAAGATCCGTTGCCAACAAATAAACCACAAAATGAGTTAGCTATAAATAGTAAAGGAACTGTAGACGAAGAGTTTTATGATTCTGTTGTTCCAAAGGCTGGAATTCTTTTAGAGAAAACAGGATATTTATTTGGAAAAAAATATGTTGTTGGTGGAAATTTTGAATATGAAACAGAATTGGGAAATATAAAAGATGGAAAAGTATTAAAACTTCAAGGGTTATCAGAAAAGCATAGAATAGAAACGACAAAAATGGAAAATATGTTATCATACAATATTTTTGCATCATTAAATTTAACTGAGGATTTCTCTCTTTTAGGAAGTTATACTTCTACAAAATCAAAAGAATATGATTCAGATAGTTTAACTGTAGGTGGAAAATATAAATTTAACTCTGTAGGAGATGTTGTGAATACATATTTCGATAATCTATCTGGAAATAAGAGTGATAGATGGAGAGGAACAGTTAATATTTTATTAGAAGCAGAGGATGATTCAGATAGGACATATTTTGATATGGATGGTAATCCATATCCAGGTGATTATGCTGCATCTACATTATATGTTCCAAAATTAACTATGAGTTTAAATGATTTAAAATCAAAATGGTCTTATTACTTTGAAGGATATTATAAAGATAATGAAATGTTCCAAGGGTTAAAAACAAATGAAGCGGAACAACATGCAACAAGAGTTCACTTAGAAGCTAGATGGAATGATACCTTCTCTAGAGGAAGATATGGAATCAATATTGCATATAGAAATGAAACGAGTGAAAAACCACAAAATTATGGTAAAAAAGGTTTTAGAGAGGTAAAAAGAGGAGTTCACCAAATTAGACTTACTCCAAACTTTATATATAATTTGGGTAATGGATTTGCTTTAAATGGAAGTTCTACAAATATATATGAATATAATTATATTGGAGATAAAGAGGGACAAGGAGACTTCATAATGGAGAATCAAGGTGGAATAGATTATTCTGGACTTATGCCAAGAGCATTTATGAGATTAAATCTATTTAGAGAGGATACGTGGCATGATCATAACAATGCTACAGAAAGAAAAAGACTAACTCAGATTAGACCGACATTTAGATATTTCTTTGGAAATGGAGCTTATACTCAGTTAGAAGCAAGATTCCCTATATATAATGGTGGATACTCTAATGACACAAGAACTCAGATAATAAAATCTGAAAATTATGAAACAAGATATAGTCTAAAGTATATCCAACCTTTAGCACCAGGGCTTACAGGAACAATAGGAGCTACACTATTAACAATAAAAGCTAAAAATAAAGCAACAGGTAATGAAAATAGATATCACTCATTTAGACCAATGGTTGGAGTAAGTTATAGCTTTTAATTAAAGGGGGAGAACATTGAAAAAGAAGATAATGTTAATGCTACTTCTATCTGTTTGTATAGTTGAAGCAAATGAAAAGAAGATAATTAAAGAAAATTCAAATAAAGAAATAGTTGCAAATGTATCAAGTGTATCTCAAAGTGAAAAAGAAGATTTTAAAAATATGAGATTAAAATGGGCAGAGTTTTTAACAGGGAAAGAGAGTTTAGAATTAGAAAGTCCAAAAGTAAAAAAAGATACAATTAATACTTTGAATAACATGGGAAAAAAGAATTTAGAAAACTACAATTATAATGAAGCAAGAATGTCAATATACTCAGATTTAGAGGATATGAAAAGTGGAGTTCAAATTCAAACAACTTATGAAAGATTAAAAAACTTAAGTAAAGCTTATGTAGTTCCAGGAACAGACTTCTACAAAGACGAGAAAATTAAAAAAGAAATTTTGGATTCTTTAGAGTGGCTTCATAGAAATGCATATTATGAAGGAGCTCCAGAGTATGGAAACTGGTGGCAATGGGAGCTTGGAATACCAAAAAATATAAATGAAATAGTGGCAATTATGTATGATGAAATTCCAGTAGAAAATAGAATGAAATATTTAAAAGCATCCCAGTATTTTCAACCTTATGCAAAATATTCAGGATATAGTCCATCTGCAAAATACTCATCATCACCAGAGTTAAGAGTCTCAACAGGTGGAAATAGAATGGATACATCAATAATATCTTTTACACGTGGATTTTTAATGGAAGATAAAGAGCAAGTTTTAGATGGGGTTTCAGCAGTTGCAGATGTTGGAGAGTATGTTACTACAGGAGATGGATTTTATAAAGATTCATCTTTTGTACAACATGGAAACATCGCTTATAATGGAACATATGCTTCAGTATTGTTTAATGGATTAGGTTCAATTTTATACCTTACATCAGGTACACAATATGAAATGAAAGATGAGAGATTAAACAATATATATGATTCTATAATTGATGGATATTCATTTTTACTTATAAATGGTGGAGTTACAGATGCAGTTAGTGGAAGATCGATTTCAAGAGATGGAAGCAATGAACTTGAAAGAGGTAGAGGAATTGTAACATCAGTAGCTATGATATCAGAGGGAGCTCCTGAACCATATAAAACTAAGATAAGAAAACTTGTAAAGAAAGCTTTAGATGAAAATATATCTTATAAGACAACTGAAAAAATATACAATTTAAAGTTAAAAGAGATAATGAAAGATATAGAAATAAATGAGAAGTATGAAAAAATAAGTGAACCAAAAAGTAAAGTTTTTTGGGGAATGGATAGAGTAGTTCATTTGGGACCAAAAAATATAAAGTTTGTTATAGGAATGTATTCATCTAGAATTGGAAATTATGAAACAATGAATGGAGAAAATAAAAAGGGATGGTACACAGGAGATGGAGTTACATATATCTATGGTGAAAATTCAGATAAATCTAAAGAGTTTTGGCCAACAGTTGATATGTATCACCTTCCAGGAGTAACAGCTAGTATAAATGAAAGAAGAGATGGATCTGGAGAGAGAAGACATAAAGTTAAGATGAGTCCTAAATCTTTTGTAGGAGGAGTGACAACAGGTGAGGTAACTTTAGCAGCTATGGATTTTCTTTCATGGAATAATCAAACTTCAGGTAAAAAATCATGGTTTTTAATAGATAATACAATGTTTGCAATGGGATCTAATATTAACAGTTCAGATGGTGAAATACACACTACTATTGATAGCAGAATTACAGATGGTGAAAGCTTTAAATATACAGTATTATCAGATGAAGAGGTAGTAACAAAAAAAGAGTCTAGAGTAGGAAATTGGAAAAATATAGGTGGAAAAAGTGACGCTCCAATAGAAGTTGAATATATAACAACTTATATAAATCATGGTAAAAATCCTAAAAATGCAGGTTATTTGTACAGTGTAGGTTTAGACGAAATATCTAAAAATGATATTGTAGTATTATCTCAAAATGATAAAGCTCATGGAATAAAGATTAAAGATTATATTGGAATAAACTTTTGGCAAGATAATCAACATAAAGTTGATAAATATAAGAGTTTTAGTACACTGTCGTTATTAGCTTTAGAAAAAGGTAATACATTGGAGCTTTGGGTAAGTGATCCAACTCAACTTTCAAATGTAATGTCTGTTTTAGAGATAGATGGTGCTTATAAACTAGTTGAAACTACTGATAAAAATTTAAAAATAAGAACAGAAAAAAATAAAACTATTTTAAAAATAGATAATATTAGAAGTGGTGAAACAAAATATATACAACTAAAAAAATAAAATAATTAATAAAAAACCTTCTAAATAAATGAGTTTATGTCATGGAAATTTAGAAGGTTTTTAAAAATTAAGAGGAGGTGTTTTTAGTGAAGAAAAATTTAGTTTTTATAACAACAGATCATCAAAGAGCAGATACTATTGGGATGATACAAAATGGTAAAGAGGTAACTCCAAATTTAAATAGATTAGCTTCAGAAGGTTTTGATTTTAAAAGAGCTTACACAACATGTCCACTATGTGTTCCTGCTAGAACTGCACTAGCAACAGGAAGATTTCCAACTAAAAATAGTGTGGTAATAAATGATTTAAAAAACATACCAGAAATAACAAGAAACAGTAAAACAATTCACGAGTATCTATTTGAAAGTGGATATGATGTAAGTCATTTTGGAATGCAACATATAACTTTAAAACCATCTTTAGAAGATAGAGTTAAATTTAAAAAATTTTTAACAGATGATGACTATGAAAAAATATGTAAAAGAGAGAATATCCCACTATTTGGAGTCGTTGAAGATAGAGTTAAAGTTAGTGAAAGACATGGAGATATATATGAAGATAGACAGTATACAGGTTCTAGAGTTTCACTTTTTGAAAAATCTGAAAATCTATTTAGAGATAGGTTTTATATTGATAACGCCCTTAATTATTTAGAAAGTGAAACTTTTGAAAATCCTATAGGGATGTTTATAAATATATGGGCTCCTCATCCACCTTTTAGAGTACTAAAAGAACTTATGGATAGATTCCCAGACCCAGAACTTCCTGAAAATATAAATGAAATATGTGAAGGTGAACCACCTAAAAGAAGAGAGGGGATAGCAGCACAACTAGCTGAAGAGAAAGATTTAGAGCATTGGAAAGATGTTTGGAGAGCATATTTAGGATTAACCAATTATGCAGATGAATTAATAGGGGAGATAATTCAAAAGTTAAAGGAGAAAGGTGAGTATGAAAATACAATGTTTGTATTTACTGCTGATCATGGGGATCATCTAGGTCAACATAAGATGTTTCAGAAAATGGAGATGTATGAGCAAAGTATAAATGTTCCTTTAATAATAAAAATGCCAGAGAAAAATGGGATAAAGATAGAAACAGTAGTCAGTCATCTAGATATACTTCCAACTGTATTAGAGAATTTAAATTTAGAAAGTAAAGAGATCTTTGTTGGAGAAAATATCTTAAATAGTGAGGTTCAAAAAAAGCATAGATATGCTTACAGTCAATATTCAGGAAATCAAGTGGCTATTGGTGATATAAGAAGATCAGTAGTAGATAAGGAGTTTAAATACATATATGATCCTAGAGATTTAGAAGAGTTATTTTATTTGAAAAAGGATCCTTTAGAGATGAAAAATGAGGTTGATAATATAGAGTATAAAGAGGTAAAGAAAAATTTAAAAAATCAATTGTCTCTATTTTTAAAAGAGCAAAATGATTGGATAAATATTATATAAAATGGAGGGTGTCATGAATAAAAAAATCGGGTTATTACTATTAGTTGGGGGACTTTTACAAAGAGGAGTTTTAGCAAATGAGCATAAGATCTCTGAAAAACCTTTGGAATTAAGCATTTTAGCTATTCAAAATGGAAAGACATATGATGAAAATTGGACGGTTTTCCAAGAGGCGTTTAAGGATACAAATGTGAAATTAAAAAGTTATAGTTCTAAAAATTTAACAGATGAGATACAAGCTTTTAATTTAGCTGTTTCATCTGGAAATCTTCCAGATATTATCTCTTTAGCTTATCCTGAAAAATTAGAAAGTTTAGGAATGGATGGAGGAATAGTGCCATTAAATGATTTGATAAATAAACATGCTCCAAATATAAAAGCATTTTTTGAGAAATATCCAAGATATAAGATGGATGCTGTAGCAGCAGATGGAAATATCTATTTTATTCCAGATTATTATGATTGGTACAACATGAGAGCAGCTCAAGGAGTATTTATAAGAAAGGATTGGTTAGATAAGTTAGGATTAAAAACTCCAAAGACAATGGATGAACTATATGAGGTTATGGTAGCTTTTAAAACAAAAGATCCAAATGGAAATGGAAAAGCTGATGAGATTCCATACTTTGAAAGATCAGTGGAGTTTGCTGATAAAGAGTTAGTTGGAATGTTTGGAGCAGAGATAGGATTTTATGTAGATGAAAATGGAAAAGTAAAATTTGGTCCAACAACAGAGAGATTTAAAGAAGCTATGCCTCAAGTTATAAAATGGTATAAAGAGGGGTTAATAGATCCTGAAATATTCACAAGAGGTTTCCAAGCAAGAGACTATATGCTTAGAAATGATTTAGGAGGAGTAACTTTTGATTGGTTTGCCAGTACAGCTTCATATAATGAGGATAAAGAGTTAAAGGATAAAGTGAAAGATTTTGAATTTGTTGCAATAGCACCGCCAGAATATAAAGGGAAAAGTTATGCTCCAGATGCTAGAACAACTTATTTAGGTGGTTGGGGAATAAGTGCTACATGTAAAGATCCTGTTGCAGCCATAAAATATTTTGATTACTGGTTCTCTGAAAAAGGGTATGAGTTGTCAAACTGGGGTATAGAAAATGATACGTTTGTTAAAGAGGAAAATGGTAAAAAGAAATTTACAGATACAGTTATGAAGGCAGATGGAAAGACACCTCTACAGGTTTTAAGAGATAAAGGGATACAATTTAGAATAGGTGCTCTACAAGATTATGAGTATGAAAAGGCTTGGGGAAATCCAAAAGCATCAGAATGGGCAGAGATGTATATGCAAAATGGGTATATTGTAGATCCTATGCCAACTTTAAAATATACAAAAGAGGAAAATAGAAAAATACAGAAAATAAATTCGCAACTTAATATGGCTGTAAAAGAGATGAATCAAAAGTGGATTTTAGGAGCTGTAGATTTTAATAAAACATATGACGAATTTCTAAATAGACTAAATGAAATAGGGCTAAAAGAGGCGATAGATATAAATCAAAAGTCATATGATAGATTTATTAATTCGAGTAACTAATAAAGAATAAAGTGTACTTTTATTGATTTAAAAGTAGAAAAATGATATATAGAAAAAGGTATATCCTAAAATGATGATTTACACTTTAAAAATTTTAAACTATAATCACCTTACAAAACGCAGATAAGTAAGGAGGGTTAGTATGAAAGAAAATATTTTAGAATTAGATGAAAGAGTAGAATCAGAAAAAGTAGGTCTCATAAAAAAAATAATGACTGGATTAAAAAGAGGAAACGTAAAAGATCAAATGTCATTATATCTGATTTTTCTTCCATTTATACTTTGGTATATGATATTTGCATATAAACCAATGTATGGTCTTATAATCGCTTTTAAAGATTACAATCTATTTAGGGGAATATCAGGAAGTGAATGGGTAGGACTAGCAAACTTTACAGAGTTTTTAACAAGCCCATACTTTTATACAACTCTAAAAAATACAATATTTTTAAATATATATAGTTTGGTGTTTGAGTTTCCATTTGCCATAATTTTAGCTCTTATGCTAAATGAGGTAAAAAATAGATTTTTTAAATCTTTCGTTCAAACAGTTTCGTTTTTACCATACTTTATAGCAATAGTTGTAACAGCTGGAATAACTATAAATATTCTTTCTCCAAGTAGTGGTGTAATAAACCACATTTTAGAAAGATTTGGATTTGAAAAGATATACTTCCTATCAAAGCCAGAATACTTTAGAGGAATATTTACAGGAATGAATATGTGGAAAAGTACAGGATTTAACGCAGTAATCTATTTAGCAGCTTTAACAGCAGTGGACGAATCACTATATGAAGCAGCAAAGATAGATGGAGCTACAAAGTTTCAACAGCTTAGATTTATAACTTTCCCATCAATTATACCAACAATAGTTATAATGTTAGTACTAAAAGTTGGAAGTATGCTAAACGTTGCGTTTGAAACAGTTTTATTACTTTATCAACCAGCAACATATTCAACATCAGATGTTATAAGTACTTATGTTTATAGAACAGGTATGTTAATGCAAGATTTTGGTTTAGCAACAGCAGTTGGATTATTCAATGCAGTTATTGGATTTATCCTAGTTTACCTAGCAAATAGATGGAGTAAAAAGATAACATCATCAGGACTTTGGTAAAAAGTATTAACTGTTAAAAAATTTGAAAGGAGAGATTTATGAGTAAAATTAAAAGATCAAAAGATGAAAAAATATTTGATTTTATCAATTATTCCCTATTGGCAATATTTGGAATAATGTTTATATATCCAATTATATATGTATTCTCAGCATCAGTGACAAAACCATACCTTTTAGAGATAGGAGAGATGTATCTCCTACCTAAAGGGATTATTATGGCATCATTTAAAGCAGCTATGAGTCTAGATGGAATATGGTTAGCTTATGCAAATAGTATCTTTATAACAGTTGTAGGAACTGCTGTAAGTATGTTCTTTACAATAACTGGAGCTTACGTTTTATCAAAACCAGAGTTAAAATTTAGAAAAATTCTAACTTTAATGGTTGTTGTGACAATGTGGTTTGATCCAGGAATGATTCCGAGATATCTGAACTTTAGAGACTTAGGTCTTATTAATAGTTATACATCTGTAATTGTAGGATTTGCAGTAAATACATTTAACGTAATAATTTTAAAGAGTTTCTTTGAAGCTGTACCAAAATCACTAGAAGAATCAGCTAGAATAGATGGAGCTACTCAGTGGCAGATTATGACAAAAATATACCTGCCTCTATCAACTTCAGCATTAACAACAGTGTCGTTATTCTATGCTATCTCAAGATGGAATGGATATTTCTGGACAATGGTTTTATTAACTGATGATTCTAAAGTACCACTACAAGTTTTCTTAAAGAAGTTAATAGTAGAGAAGAATATGGCTGGAGAAGCAGCGCAGATTATTACACCTGAAAGTTTAACATCACCACAATCGATAATATATGCTGTGATAGTTTTATCAATAGTTCCAATAATGATTATATATCCGTTTATCCAAAAGTTCTTTAGAAAAGGAGTTACTTTAGGAGCGGTAAAAGAGTAAATAACAAAGAAAATTAAAAATAAAAGTTCATAATATTTAGGAGGAGTTTTACTATGAGATTAGATACAAGATATGCAAATCATCCAGAGGATTCAAAGCACTATACAACAGAGGAGTTAAGAAAACACTATTTAATGGAAACAGTTTTCGTTGCTGACGAAGTTAACTTAATGTATTCTCATGTGGATAGAGTTATAGCTGGAGGAGTTATGCCAGTTGAAACTGAAGTAAAATTAGAAGGATGTAAAGAGTTAGGATCTGAGTTTTTCTTAGAGAGAAGAGAGCTTGGACTTATAAATATAGGTGGATCAGGTAAAGTAATTCTTGATGGAGTTGAATATAAAATGGCTTCAAAAGATGGATTATATGTAGGAATGGGAGTAAAAGAGATTACATTCGCATCTGATTCTGCAGAAAATCCAGCAAAGTACTATGTTAACAGTGCTCCTGCCCATGTAGCTTACCCTACAGTAAAGATAGATATAGCTAATGCTAATGCAGTTCATTTAGGAGATTTAGAGAATTCAAACAAAAGAACTATATTTCAATATGTTCACCCTGCAGTTTGTAAATCATGTCAACTTTTAATGGGAATGACTGTATTAGACCCAAATAATATGTGGAACACTATGCCAACTCATACACATGAGAGAAGAATGGAAGTTTACTTCTATTTCAATATGGATGAAAACACAAGAGTATTCCATTTAATGGGGCAACCTCAAGAGACTCGTCATATTGTAATGGCTAATGAGCAAGCGGTAATATCACCATCTTGGTCAATTCATTCAGGTGTAGGAACTAAAAACTATACATTTATTTGGGGAATGGCTGGAGAGAATCAAACATTTACTGATATGGACCATATAGCTATGGATCAGTTAAGATAATTAGGAGGAAATATGTTAAACATGTTTAATTTAGATGGAAAAGTTGCAATGGTAACTGGAGGAAACGTAGGAATAGGAAACGCACTTGCAATGGGACTTGCAAAAGCAGGAGCAGACCTATTTATATTCACATATAATGATGACAATATGGAAAATGTTATAAAAGAAGTTGAAGCATTAGGAAGAAAGGTAGCTTATGCAACTGGAGATCTATCAAAAGAGGAAGTAGCTATGGAAGCTGTTAGCAAATGTATAGAGGCTTTTGGAAGAATAGATATTCTAGTAAACAATGCTGGAACAATAAAAAGATCACCAATTTTAGAGGGACCAAATAGTGATTGGCAACAAGTTATTGACTTAAATCTATCTTCAATATACTATTTAAGTAAGACTGCAGCATTTGAGATGAAAAAGCAAGGTGGAGGAAAGATAATAAATATAGCTTCAATGTTATCATTCCAAGGTGGAAAGTTTGTTCCATCATACACAGCAAGTAAACACGGAGTAGCAGGACTTACAAAAGCTTTTGCAAATGAGTTAGC
>NZ_KI518171.1:29773-41967 GCF_000479045.1 Cetobacterium somerae ATCC BAA-474 | reverse complement strand
ATAGAAACAGCAAATACAGCACCAATTAGAGCCGATGAAAAGAGAAATGCAGAAATATTAGGAAGAATACCAGCAGGAAGATGGGGACAAACATCAGACCTTGTAGGGGGAGCAATATTCTTATCATCAAAGGCAGCAGATTATGTAAATGGACATATTCTAGCTATAGATGGTGGATGGTTAGTTAGATAATAAATAAGGGGAGAAAGTTATAATGAAGAGAAAAATAGCAATGGGAGCGTTACTTTTATCAGCGCTTATGTTTAATGGATGTTCAAAAGATGGGGATTCAAAAAGTACAGGAACAACAAAAGATAAAAATCTTTCAGTGTTTCTAGTTTTTAATGGAATGCCTTTAAATGATGAGTGGGAAATATACAAAAAAGCTGAAGAGGCAACAGGAGTAAAAGTAAAATCATATGCATCTAAAAATAATACAGATTCTACACAAGCTTACAATCTTATGCTAGCTTCTAATGATTTCTCGGACATTATAGCTTACAGAGTTCCAGATTTAGAAAAATTAGGTAGCGATGGTGGAATGATTCCTTTAAATGATTTAATAGATAAGCATGCACCAAATATAAAAAAGTTTATAGAGGAAAATCCACTATATAGAAAAGATATGTATTCTCTAGATGGAAAAATATATGCAATTCCAACATACTATGATTTAGATAAACTAAGTGTATCATCTGGACTTTTCATAAGAACAGATTGGTTAAAAAAGTTTGGATTGCCAGTTCCTAAAACATTGGAAGAAGCTGAAAATGCTTTAACAATATTTAAAGAGCAGGATGCTAATGGAAATGGAAGAAAAGATGAAGTTGGAATCTTTGTTCGTGGAAATATTCAAGCAGCATTAAATAACTTAACAGGAATTTTTGGTGCAAGACCATACAAAACATTCTATGTAGAAAATGACCAAGTTGCTTTTGCAACTTTAGATCCAAATTTTAAAGAAGCAGTTAAATTATCAGCAGAATGGTATAAAAAAGGTCTGATAGACAAAGAGGTTTTCACTAGAGGTTGGGGTGCAAGAGATGCAGTATTACCAACAAATATTGGAGGAATGACTTTAGATTGGTTTGGAAGTACAGCTAGTTATAATAGCTTAGCAACAACGCAAATACCAGGATTTGAATTTTATCCAATAGAGCCTCTTCAAATAAAAGATGGAATGAAAAGTGTTGCTGTAGGAAGAAATACAACTCCAGAGATTGGTTGGGGAATATCAGCAGCTTCAAAGAATCCAGAGCAAGCTATTAAATTTATGGATTGGTGGTTCTCTGAAGAGGGAAGAAGAACTTGGAACTTTGGTATTGAAGGAAAACATTATACTATGGTAGATGGAAAACCAGTATTTACAGATTATGTATTAAACAATCCAGATGGAAAAGGACCTTTAAAAGTTTTACAAGAGGTTGGTGCTCAAGTTTCAGGACCAGGAGTTCAGCAAGATGCAGACTATGAATATCAATACTCAAATGATATAGCTAAGCAAGGGTTTGATATGTATATGAGAAATGAAAATACAACAATGCCACTACCAATATTAAAATACAGTCCTAAAGATGTAAAAAAATTAGAAAAAATTATGGCACTTGTAAATCAAACAACAGAGGAATATATGCAAAAATGGATTTTAGGTGTTTCTGATATAGACACAGATTGGGATGCATATATTAATAGAATCCAGCAAAATGGTATAAATGAAGCAGTAGAACTTGTACAAAAAGGATATAACCACTATAATAGTGTTAAATAAAAACATAAAAAACTAGGTAGATATACCTAGTTTTTTTATAGGCATAATAAGGGGCGCAAGATGAAAAAAATAATATTAGGAGTTATGATGTTAACGGGAATTTTGTATGGACAAGAAGTCAAAGTATATCAATTTGAAAATGAAATACCTAAAAATGTAGAAACAAATATAAAAGATTCAATATCAATTACCAAAGAGAAGTATAAAGATGGAGAAAGTTCTTTAAAATGGAAGTTTAAAAAGGGAGAAACTTTAAATATTTTAGGTGATGTAGGGTACACAGTTTTTAAAACAGGAGAACAAGAGAAGGCTAGAAGTAGTTATAGTATGTGGATATATAATGAAAATCCAATTGATGGAGAACTACTAGTGCAGTTTAAAAAAGATGGAGTAGTAAAATGTTGGTTTCCAATAAAAATGAACTTTAAAGGTTGGAGAACTATGTGGGTTCAATATGATAGAGATATGAAAGGTGAACCTATCGAAGGGATGAATGAGATAACTTTTGTAGCTCCTAATGAAGGTGGAGAGATATTAATAGATCAAATTATACCATCAGTATTGATAGATCCAAGACACAACGCTAGAGATGAGCAGGTAGATTTTATTAATTTAGAGGCAGATACAGCAGCAAATGCTCACTGGATGGCACTATATAAAAACTATAATCAAATAGATAGAAATCAGAAAAATATAGTTTTAAGTAAAAAAGATATAGAGGGAATAGAAAAAGTTGAAAAAAGATACAGAGAGAAACTGTTAAAAAAAGTTCAAGTAACACCTGAGCTTATAACTGAAAAAACAGAGGAATTTTCAGAATATAAAAAAATAAACTTAGAGTTTATTCAAAGATTAGTTATATATAAAGATTTAAAACCTGAAGAAAAAGATAGAATAAAATATATTGCAACAAAAGAGTTTGGAATCTACTTAAGAGAGTTAGCGTACATGTACAATTCTGCAGATAATAAACAGGAAAAAGATACAATAGCTAAACTGTTTAACGAAAGTTTAGAATATATGTATGATCAAGGTTGGACAAAGGGAAGTTCTCAGGGAACAATCCATCATTTAGGATATCAAATGAGAGAGATTTATGAAGCAATCTTTTTAATGAAAGAGCCTCTAATTAAGTTAGGAACAGTAAATAAAGCTAAAGAGATGGTAACTTGGTATAGTGCTATGGGAATGATATATACACCTAAAGAAAATTTAAGAATAAATATAGACGTATTAAATACAATGTTACCAGGTATGTTAACAGCTATACTTTTAAATGAAAACCAAGAGAAAGAGGGAAGAGAGTTGTATCAATTACAGAGTTATTTAATGAACTCTATAAACTATTCTCCAGGAGTTTTAGGAGGATTTAAATATGATGGTACAGTCTTCCATCATATGCAAAACTATCCAGCTTATGCAAAGGGGGCTTTTGAAGGTTTAGTTCCTATAATATACTATCTAAATGGAACTCCTTATGCAGTTACAGGGAAACAGTTTAAAATAGTAAAAGATGCAGTATTAACAACAAGGTTATATTCTAACAAGTACAATTATCTTTTATCTTTAACAGGAAGACATCCCAATGGAAAATTCAAAATAGATGCAGAAAGTTTTAGATTAATGGCTTTAAGTGGAGAAAATAGTGTAGATAAAGAGCTGGCAGAAGCTTACTTAAGACTTTCACCTCAAGGGAAAAGCGTAGAAAAATTTAAAGGTATGGGGTTAAAAGAGGAGACTGCTCCAAAAGGTTCGTGGACAATGAATATGGGATCTCTACAACTTCATAGAAGAGATGAGTGGTTAGCAGGAGTAAAGGGCTATAGTAGGTATTTAGTGGGGAATGAGACATATATAAAAAATAATCTTTATGGCAGATATATGAGTTATGGAGCTTTTCAAATTTTAGAAAGTTCATTAAAAGAGAGTGGATACGTACAAGAGGGATGGGACTGGAAACACTTTCCAGGAACTACAGCGATAGATGTACCTTTTGAAAAATTAAAATCTAGTATCTCACAAGTGGATACTAAAAGTGGAGTAGAGGAGATGTTGCTTTCAGATGAAACTTACTCAGGAGGAAACTCTTTAAATGGTAATGGCATGTTTGCAATGAAGCTTCACGAGCATCCAAAATATGATGGAACCCATAAAGCTAGAAAATCGGTGTTTTTCTTTGATAATAGAGCTGTTTTACTTGGAAGTGGAATTGAAAACAGTGATAGTGAAAATGAAACTCATACAACACTATTTCAAAACTATCTAGGACAGAATATGAAAAATAGTTATACACAAAAGGAAGATACAATAATAGATTCTCAAAACAATATGTATAAAGTTGTAGAGGGAGATATAGTTCTAAAAAAAGGGAAACAGGAATCAAGGGATCAAAATAGTGGTGAAAGAACAGAAAATAACTATGAGTTAGCTTATATAAATCATGGGAAAGCACCTAAAAATGGAAAATATCACTATAGTGTTTTAATAAAAGGCGATGAACAAAAACAAGAGAAATTCAAAAAGAACCCTAAATATGAGGTTTTAAATCAAGATAATAATAGTCATATTGTTAAAGATTTAAAAAGTAATATGACAGGGTATGCACTATTTGAAAGTGGAAAAGTACAAAATAATGGATTTATTGAATCAGTAGATACTCCTTCAATGATTCTTCTTCAAGAGAGGGATAAAGAAATTCAAATGAGCTTTGTTGACCCAGATTTAAGATTATATGAAGGGAGAGATAAGGAGCAGTATGATGAGAATGGAGTTATGATTGAGAGAAGTATATACTCAAGACCTTGGATTGGAAATATAGGAAAAGAGCATACAACTTTAGTTGTTTTAAATGGAAAATACACTACTGAAGATAGTTCAAAAGTAAAATCTGAAATAGATGGAGATTTTACAAGATTAAGTATTACCTCTAAAAATGGAGAGGTAGTAAATATTGTATTAAAGAAGATATCATAAAATAAAGAAGTATGGCATTTTAATGAGCCATACTTCTTTTTCATTTAAACAGTTATTTTAATAAAAGGATCGTTATGTTTTTCTCCCCATGTTATTAAGTACTCCTTTAGATACTTAGTTTTATCATTTAAAGGAATGGGATTTAATTGATACTCATCTTTAGTATTATCATATAAAAACTCTTTAGGAATACCATTTCCAGAGTAATCATTAAAATATACGTAAGTATATTTCTCATCAATTGCAGCTCTCCATCCGTAAGCTAAAGTATCTAATCCTCTTTCTTTAAGAGAGTTTAAAACTTTAGGGTTTCCAGTATAACATGCAGAGATAGCAATATTATCTACTTTTTCACCTTTTAAAGTAGGAGAGAGATCAACGCCTTCCATCTCTTTAGGAATACTTAAATCTAAAAGAGATAGTATTGTAGGAGCTATATCAGATCCTGAAAGAGGTGTAGTTATTTTTCTATCTTTATATCTATCTCCATGAGAGAGCATAAATGGCACAGAAACAGCTTCTTCAAACCAAACATGTTTACTCCAAAGTCCATGAGAGCATAACATCTCTCCATGATCTGAAGTTACTATAATTATAGTATTTTCAAATAGATTATTCATCTTAAGGTAGTCAACTATCTTTCCAAAGTGTTCATCTATACCTGTTATAGCAGCATAATATTTTTTTACGGACTCTAAATAACCAGCTTCATCTAAAGAGAATGGAGTTATAGTTTTTGGATGATCAACGATATCTTCTAAAATAACATTTTCTCTTTTTTCAACTTTAACATCTTTATACATATCCACATATTTTTGTGGAATTAGATCAAGAGGTGTATGAGGTGGATTCCAAGATAGGAAAAGAGCAAAGTTATCCTCTTTATTTTTATCGATAAAATCTAAAGCTATATCTGTTTCATGTTCAACAGACCATTTGTTAATATTGATCATCTCAGGAGAGTCCATCCAGTAGTGAGGAGAAAGGTGGTTATCATCAGCACCATAAGAGTACCAAAAGTCAAAACCATGTCTTTTAGGACCAGGTGGTGTAAAAGCATCCCAATCCTTAGCTCCTGAAAGAGGAAGAGTATCATCTTTTTTTTCAGGTTCATCTAAATGCCATTTACCAATATATCCAGTTTTATATCTATTAGTTTTTAAAATATCCCCAATTGTAACTTCATTTTCCTTTAAAAATATATTCTCGAGACCAGGTTTACAGTTTGTAATAACTCCATGAGATATAGGATTTTTACCTGTTAAAATAGTCGCTCTATTCGGTGAACAAAGAGGACAGCTACTGTAAGCTTTTTCAAATATTGCTGCTTCATTAGAAAAAGCATCAAAGTTAGGAGTTATAACAGGTTCTTTTTTCATAAAGCCTACTGCTTCTCTTCTCCATTGATCTGCAAAGATAAATAAAAGATTTGGTTTTTTCATAAAATCTCCCCCAAGTAAGTAGTTGTTTTTCTTTTTATAATATCCCTTGTGAAAAAATAAGTAAATATTCTATTTTCAATGCATAGGTTAGTATTTTAAAAGAGGAAAAGTGTATATAAAAAAGAAAAGAGCCCAGACTTTATATAAAGTCCGAACTCTCGGGGGCTAATATATATTAATAACCATAGTATGGCTGTGGAACAGGTCTATAATAGTCATTATTATAATTATTATTGTAATTATTGTTATAATTATTATTAGCAATGATTCCACCAACAACAGCAGCACCGACAATAGCAGCACCAATGGCTTTTTTTCTACGCTCTCTTTTTACAGCTCTTCTAATATCTTTTCTAACTTCTTTTCTAATTTCATGACGAACATGAGCTTTAACAATCTCGTGTTTTACAACAGGAGGTAAAGGTCTATGATATCTAGCAAAAGAAGTTGTTGTTAAAATAATAAGCATTAATATTGATAAAAATTTTTTCATACTTACACTCCTCCATGTTCTAAGATTTTCCCAAAGTTAAGAACTTCATCTTTATTAAATACAATGTAGTCCTCTGTACCAGCAAAATCTAAAATAAGAATACCTTGTTTTTTATCATATTGAAGATGATAAAATTGCAAAGCACTTTCTTCAGGATTATTAGCGTTAGCTATAATTCCAGGGATTTGATATCTTGGAGCGCCATCTTTAAATGTATTTATTAAAACAGATTTAGGTAGACCAAAAGTAACAGTAGCACCAGTTTTTGTTTGTAGGGCAAAATAAGCATTGCTATTTTGTATAAACATTCCAATTTTATCAGTTTCTGTAGGGATATTATTTTTAACAATATCTGCAGCAAAAATATTTATAGAAGTTAAGATTCCTAAAATTACTAAAAACTTTTTCATAGTTATTTATCCCCCTTAACAGCTTTAAATATTTTATTTGTTTCATCCTCTGTAAAATTAATAGTAAAATCTTCATATGTTGGCTTTACTATTAACTTATTATCTAAAAAAGTTACATTATAAAGTTCAGAATCTAATTTATTCTCATCTAAACTATCATAAAATCCTAAAACCTCATTTTGTTTAATACCTTTTTGAGCATCTAAAAGTACATCATTTGCTAAACCAAAAACATAAGCCTCTCCTGATTTACTAGCTAAAGCTATATATGTGGCACTTTCAACTTTTTCAATTTTCAATTCAGGAAAATTCATTCCACCAACTTCATTTTTAATATCTGCACTAAAAATATGTGTAGATACTAAAAGGGTGATTATAAATAAATTTTTTTTCACTATAAACTCCTTCGAAATATTTTACTGATTAAGAATATAGGACATAATAGCATATATTTCAAAGAATGAGGATTTGAAAAAAGTTACTAATTTTTGGTATCAAAATTCAATTACTTTATAATTAAACTAAGTTGTGAAAATTCAAAGCTATCATCTAGAAAACAAGCTCTATTTATCTTAATTAATGGTATATTAAGTTTAAAGTTTTGTAGATCATCAATGGTTATAATATAATCAACTTGAAAAACATCCTCTAAAAGAGAGTTGAGTTCATAACTTTCAATAATTTCTACAACTTCAATATAGGAGAAGTTTTTTAAATATTTTGAAAGAAGTTTAGCGTACATATGATCAAATGTATCATCAACAATAGCTACTCTTTTATATTTATCTCGATCTAAAATATTGTTGTTTTGATGTTTTTTCAAAATTATTGCTAGATGTAAAATATCCTCTAAATAGAATTTAGGAAAAATATTATGGATAATCTCTTTTAGCTTTTTAAAAGTTTCTTTTTGAAGCTTATTAAAAGAGTAAACCTCCTTATTTTCATAGAAGTTATATCTACTTTTAAAATCTCCCACTCTTAAAACATTAGAAACTCTCATTTTAGTTTCTAGATTATTATTGAGCTCTAAATTAAAACTCTCTTTGATTTTATCCATAAATAGTTTAGTAGATTCATTTGGAGTTTCATAAATTTTAATATCTAAATAGAATAAAGTTTCAATAATAGAGTCTAGTTCGTAAGACTTTAAGTAATCTAATCCTCTAATTTTTAAAAAATTTAGAGTTTTACCATAGTTTTCATGATATGTAACTTTTTTAGGTGAAAAATATTCATCTTCAAAAGTTATTTTATTTTCTCTAGTAGAATTAACTAAAAGTACAGCAACAATTTTATAAAAATCCTCTGGAACTAAGGTAACAGAGATACTGTTTAGTAATCTTAAAACAAAATTTTTATTGTATTCAATTAAATCTTCGTTTATATATTTATATATTAAGTCGGTAAAATGCTTATGGTTGATATTTTTATTAATTAAATATTTACTTAAATATATAGCAAAAATCTCTCTTATTTTAGCTTCGTTTCCTTTTAGAAAGATACCTCTACCAGAGATACTCTCTATCTTTATACCCTCTGATTCTAAATAGAGTTTTATATCTCTTAAGTCATAATTAAGAGTTCTTCTAGTAGTCTGGATAATATCTGTATTGATGTTTAGATTAAGAGTATTGTCAAAAAAAAGTTGTAATAAAAGATAATCTTTTCTTTCAGTAACAGATAGTGGAGCAAACTGCAGAATCTCTTTAATTTTATTTATAGAGGATGAATCCAAAAAGAATAAGTCTTTTACTTTTTGAATTCCTTGAATTTCATTAAGAGCTAAAAAATCATTGATAATATTTATATTATTATCAATAGAACGTTTTTTTATATGTAATATTTTTTCTAAATCAGAATAGCTAAATTTATTTAAAGAAAAAAATAAGCTTAATATATGTAGAGACTTTTTATTTAAAAACATTTTTCCACCTTTCTAAATATTGTTTTAATATTATGTGATAATGTATATTTTACAGTAAAGTCTAAATATATACAAATAAAAAAATGAGCTTTTCAGCTCATTAAAATTAAGATCTTATTTTATCTAACTCTTTTTCAGTTACAAACATTGTATTATTTTTAGTTTTAATATATAAACCATCTCCAACTCTATCTAAAGTAACTACAGCTTTTCTATCAACATCAAGAATAATACCATTTTTTTCAATATCAGCAACAGACATAATTTTACCTTTTCTAGTCATAGATTTTAAAATGTCAGTTTTTTTAACTTTAAAAGTTAAGTTAGGAATTCTTGATTCAAAACTAATTTGATTCCCATCATTATAAGCTCTAATTTTTGTCATGTTACCATTAACTGAACCAGCTAAAGCTGTTAAACTTAAAGCAGCAGTTAATACAAGCATTTTTAATTTTCTCAATTTGTTTCCTCCTAAAATCTCTATAAATAGTGTATAAGTATCTGAGTAGCGATGATGTTTATTATATAGATATGAGAAAAAAATATCAATTTGAAATTAAAGACTAAAAAAATGCTATAAAATTTCAAAAGAGAAAATAATAAAAAAAGACTGAACTTACAAAGTTCAGTCACTTTAATTATCTTCTTATTTTATCTAACTCTTTTTCAGTTACAAACATTGAGTTGTTTTTAGATTTTATCCATAATCCATCACCTTTTCTATCTAAAGTAACAACCACTTTTCTATCAACATCAAGAATAATACCGTTTCTTTCAAAATCAGCAACAGACATAATTTTACCATATCTAGTCATAGCTTTAAAAATATCTACTTTTTTAACTTTAAAAGTTACGTTAGGTATTTTAGATTCAAAACTAATTTGATTTCCTTTTTCATAAGATCTTATTTTTGTCATTTTTCCATTAACTAAACCAGCAAAAGCACTAAAACTTAAAGTGGCACCAAGTATAAGCATTTTTAATTTTCTCAATTTATTCCTCCCAGAATATATATAACAATGTATTTGTTTTTATATTAATAATATTGTATAAATTATACATTTGTTATAAAAAAATATCAATTTGAAAAACAATGACAAAAAATATGTATAAAATTTCAATAATTTTATAAAATATGAATTTTTATTTCGAATTATAATGACAACTTGATCTTTTAATTAAAATAGGATTAAGACTTTTTTGTATAATAGTTTTATTCCCATTTAAAAGATAATCAATAGCATCTTCCATCATTAAATCCACAGGGTGTCTAATACTTGTAATATTTAAAGCTGTAGATATAATAGTATCATCGAAACTTAAAATAGATATATCTTCAGGTATGGATAACCCTTTTTTTCCCAGTTCTTTTATTAAATTTAAAGCAATAACATCATTAGATGTTATAAAAGCTGTAGGAAAATCTTTTAAAGAGTCTAGTTTTGAAGATAAATTATCAAGATGACTATTAGTGACATCAGTTTCTATAAACCACTCATTTGAAAATTTTAAATTCTTTTCAGAGAAAAACTCTTTTACTCCTAAAAGTTTTATATTTTTTTTATCAGCTCCAATAAAACTAATTTTTCTATGATTTAAATTATAAAGATGCTCTGTGGCAATCTTTCCACCTTGAAGAAGAGATGTATAAACACATGGATAATTTGGTAAGCTGCAATCTACAATTACAAAATTTTCATTTTGCTTTTTTAAAAATTCAAGATTTTCCTTTGCTACAGGAGCAATAATGATTCCATCCACATTTCGAGCTTGTAGATTTAAAATATGCTCTTTTTCCAAAGTTTTATCTCCTCCAGAGTTGAGAATAATAACTGTATATCCATTTTCTCTAGCTGCTTTTTCAACATATCTAATCATCTCTAGGTAATAGTAGTTAGATAGATCAAAAAGTATAACTCCAATTATTTTAGAAGAGCTACTTCTTAAGGTTTTAGCACTAGAGTTTGGTTTAAAACCTTGATCTAAAATTATTTTTTCAACACGAGCCCGAACTTCGGGGTCTACAGTTGGATTTCCATTGACCACTCTTGATACAGTGGGTTGAGAAACACCAGCTAATTTTGCTATATCTTTCATAGTTAAAGTTTTTTTCATAGAACCACCTTTCAAAAGTTATTGTGAACTCAATTAAAGTATTTTTTTATAAATTTGTCAAACAATTTTTTTTATTAAATATTCCTCTTGACAAAAATAGATTCATAGAATAAACTCGTATCAAGAATACGTATTCTTATAAAAAATAAAGTTTTTATAGAGTATATTCGATAAAAAAGAATTAAAATAAAACATAATTTTAAAAAATAGAGTGGTAAAAATAGGGAGGAGAAATGAGATTTGTAGAGGAACATATAGAGATAGATGGAGAAAGAACTCTTCTTATATCTGGAGCGATGCATTACTTTAGAACTTTACCTGAGCAGTGGAAGGATAGACTTGAGAAAATAGCATCAGCAGGTTTTAACTGTGTAGAAACTTACGTACCATGGAATCTTCATGAACCTAAAGAGGGAGAATATAACTTTTCAGATATGTTAGACCTTGAAAGATTTATATCTTTAGCTGATGAAGTAGGACTTTATGTTATTTTAAGGCCATCTCCATATATATGTGCAGAATGGGAGTTTGGAGGGTTGCCACCATGGTTATTAAAATATCAGGGAATAAGACTTCGTACCATGGACTCAACGTATATAGAGAAAATTGATAGATACTATGATACTCTAGTTCCTAAGTTCACAAAATATCTTTCTACAAATGGAGGCCCAATAATAGCTGTTCAAATTGAAAATGAGTATGGAAGCTATGGGAACGATTATAAGTACTTAAGTTATTTAGAAGAGGCTTTAATAAAAAGAGGAGTTAATGTGCCACTATTTACTTCAGATGGTCCAACTCATTGGATGTTATCTGGAGGAACATTACCACATATTTGGAAAACAATAAATTTTGGTTCAAAGACAGAGGAGTCATTTGAACTATTTAAAAAATATCAAAGCAATATGCCAAAAATGGTTATGGAATTTTGGATAGGATGGTTTGATCATTGGGGACAAGAGCACATAACTAGAAAAGGTGAAGAGGTAGCAGAGGAGTTTAAATATATGTTAGAAAACAATATCTCTGTAAACTTCTATATGTTCCATGGAGGAACTAACTTTGG
>NZ_KI518171.1:10686-29673 GCF_000479045.1 Cetobacterium somerae ATCC BAA-474 | reverse complement strand
TGTTCCATGGAGGAACTAACTTTGGATTTATGAATGGAGCAAACTATCATGATGAGCAGCGTTGTACAGTAACTAGTTATGATTATGATGCTCTTTTAACAGAAGCTGGAGATTTAACTAAAAAATATCATCTGGTAAAGGATACTATTGATGAATTAAAAGAAAAAATAAATATTAAAAAACATAAAAATTACAAAGAGTATAAAGTAAAAGATTCAAAAAAAATAGCTTGTGGGAAAGTAGAGTTTAAGGAAAGTGCATCTCTTTGGAATAATTTAAATATACTATCTAAACACTATACTTCACCGTATGTAAAAACTATGGAGGAGTTAGATCAAGATTATGGTTTTATACTTTATAAAACAAAGGTTAAAGGAGTTATTGAAAATATGCCACTAACTTTGCAAGAGGTTAGAGATAGAGCTTTGATATATTTAAATGGAGAGTTTAAAGGAGTTATTGATAGAAATAATAAACAGGAAATAATACTAAACTGTGAAAAAGAGGAGTCAACATTAGAGATTTTAGTTGAAAATATGGGAAGAATTAACTATGGACCTCTATTAAAAGATAGTAAAGGTATAACAGAGGGAGTTAGACTTGATAGACAATTTCTATTTAATTGGGAAATTTACACAATACCATTAGATGATATATCTAATTTAGATTTTGGAGATTGTGTTAAAGATGTTGAAAATCACCCAAGATTCTTTAAAGGAACTTTTAATGTATCTGAGAGTGGAGATACTTTCTTAGATTTCACAGGATGGGAAAAGGGTGTTGTATATATAAATGGATTTAACTTAGGAAGATACTGGAGTGAGGGACCTCAAAAGAGACTTTATGTTCCATCACCTCTTTTAAAAGAGGGAGAGAACGAAATTGTTATTTTTGAACTTCATAATAATGGTGAAGTTATGGAACTTTTTGCAGAAGCTAAACTTTTTTAAGGAGGGTAAAAAATGAAAAGATATTTAAAGGTTTTAGGAGTAGGAACAATGTTGTTTATGGCTGCTTGTGGTGATGGAGAAAAGAAAGAGGTAACTAAAGCAGAGGATAAAAAAATTGAGCTGACTTTTGTAACATACTCTGGAACAGGGGAAGAGTATATGATGGATACAAATAGTCTAGTAGAAGCTTACCAAAAGGTAGCTCCAAATGTAACAATAAAAATGGAGAAAATACCTGCAACTGAGTATGATAATACAATGAAAATAAGAAACTCAGCACAGAAACTACCAGATATTTTTCCTGTGAGAGTTGTAACTATGGAAAGTTTTAAAAGTGTGCTACTTCCTTTAAATGAAACAGAAGCTGCAAAAGTAAATAAGTTTGCTAAAGATTTTGAAATTGATGGAAACATATATGGATTACCAATGTATGGTTTTAATGAGTTTGTTTATTATAGAAAAAGTGTATTCAACGAGTTAGGACTGGAGATACCTACAACATGGGGAGAGTTTGTAGCACTTTCAACAAAGATAAAAGACAATGGTACTTATATTCCAATGGCATTAGGTGCTAAAGACTCTTGGACAACATATCCTTTTAATGAGTTTATGCCATTTTTAGTTCCAGGTGGTAATGATATTTTAAGTAAAATGGCTGTAGAAAAAGATCCATTTTCTCCGGGAAAACCATTTTATGTAGCTTATGATATGTTAGATAAATACTACAATACAAAGCCTTTTGGAGATGATCCATTAGGATATGGTTGGGATCAAGAAAAAAGTATGTTTGCTTCTAAAAAGGCAGCTATGCTAGCATCAGGGCAATGGTTTTATATGGATTTAGAAAAAGAGATGTCTAAAGAAACATTAGATGATGTAGGAGTATTTGTACTACCAGCTCGTGAAACAAAAGAGGATCCATTTAGATATTTAGTTTCAGCTGAAGTATTTTTATCAATTCCAAAATATAGTAAAAATGCTGATGAGGCTAAAAAGTTCTTAGATTGGTTCTTTACAAGTGACTACTATAAAGAGTATGTAACATATATGAATGTATTACCAGCTGTAGAGGGAGTAAAGGGTAGAGAGAGCATGTTTAATGTGGCTATAGCAAATATTCCAAATCCAGAGGTTGTACTTCAAAAAGGTGGAGATGAAAAGTTTAGAAAAATAGCTAATTATATATCTTTTGATGTTAAGAGAATGGGTCAAGAGATGATTCAAGGAGTTAATTTTACAGAGTATATGAATGAGTTTAACAAAAGATGGACAGAAGCTCAAGAAAACACAAAGTAGTTGTTAGGAGTAGAGTATGAAAGATAAAACACAAAAAAGTATATTGTTAGCATGTTTTTTAGCAATCCCAACTATATTGCTATTTGTATTTGTTCTTTATCCAGGATTTAAATTAGCTCTAATAAGTTTTACAGATTGGGATGGGATAAATCCTAGTTATAACTACGTTGGATTAAAAAATTATACTCAAGTATTTCAAAGAAAAGATATTTGGCAAAGTTTAAAAAATAATAATCTATATTTTATGCTACATCTTCTTTTTATTCCAATAGAGATGTATTTAGCAATGCTTTTAGATAGGTATATCAAAAAAAGTGAATTTTTTAAAACTATAGTTTTTATGCCATATATAATAAATGGAGTTGCAATAGCCTATATGTTTTCCTTTTTATATAGTTCTGAGGATGGGGTATTAAATGGACTTTTAGCTCTTGGAAGTATTGGGAAAATCAGATGGTTAAGCGATCCTAAAATTGTAAACTATTCATTAGTTGTAGTTTCTCTTTGGAGATTTACAGGAGTTCACATAATACTTTTCTTAGCTGGACTTCAATCAATAAATAAGGATATGTTAGAGGCTGCATTAATTGATGGAGCCTCAGTATTACAGCAATTTGTAAAAATAATAATACCTAATATGAAATCTATTCTTAGTATAGTACTGTTTTTAAATGTTAGAGGAGCTCTGATGGTTTTTGATATTCCATTTGTTATGACGAGTGGAGGTCCAGGAACGAGCAGTACAACATTTGCTCTTCACACAGTAAAAACAGCCTTTGAATTTAGTAACTTTGGTTTAGCTTGTGCAATGGCTATAGTTTTAATAGTTGCAATAATAGTTATATCAATAGTTCAAAGTTTAGTTTTAGAGCCTGAAAAGTTTAGAGGTAAGCTAAATAAAGTAAAAGGATTTTTTAAAAAAGAGGAATTAAAAGTTGAAATGGCAATGGAAAAGGAGGGGGAGAAATTTGAAAAAGAAAAAAACGAGCGAGTTACTGTTTAATACTCTAAATCACACAGTTTTTGTAGTTATAACTTTGATAGTTTTAGTTCCCTTACTTTTAGTGGTATTGTCATCTTTTAAAACTCCAGAGCAGATAGCTCAAGGGTATCATCTATCTTTACCAGCACCATTTTCATTGGATAACTACAAAGAGGTTTTTAAAAATGGAAATGTTTTAACAGGGTTTAAAAACTCAATGCTTTTAGTTTTAGGAACAATAACAATAAATGTTATTTTAAGTAGTATGGTTGCTTACTCTTTAAGTAGATTTGAGTTTAAACTTAAAAAGGTATACTTCTTCTTATTTAGTTTTTCAATGCTAATACCTAGCTTTATTGCTGAGATAACAAGATTTGGAATAATTGGAAGACTTGGAATATATGATACGCTACTAGCACCAATGGTAATCTATATATCAACAGATATACTTCAAATATATGTGTATAAACAGTTTATAGATCAGATTCCATACTCTTTAGATGAAAGTGCAAGAATTGATGGATGCTCATATTTTAAAATATATTGGAAAGTTATATTTCCACTTATTTTACCAGCAACAGCCACACTTATAATCTTAAAATCTGTAGATGTATTAAATGATATGTTTACACCATATCTATATATGCCAAGTGCTGCTAATGCAACACTTACAACAATGTTAATGAACTATGTAGGGCGTAGCGGTTCATGGGCTAAGTTATCAGCTGCTATAGTAATAGTTATGTTGCCAACAGTTATAATGTATTTGATATTTAAGAAGAAGATTTTATCAGGAATAGTAGCAGGAGCTGTTAAAGAGTAAAAAAGATAGAGTAAAAGAGGTTTTAGCAAAACTAGCTAAAACCTCTTTTTTATATATCTACATTATTCTAAAATTGGATTTTCAATAAGGTTTAAATACTCTCCAAATTTATGAAGTTCAAAAATTACAATCTCATTTGTTCCACTTTTTAAAAGATCTTTAGGTAAGTAAAGAGTCTTTTGAGGTCCAATCTCCCAATATCGCCCTAAGTTAAAACCATTTACATAGATATGTCCTTTAGACCAATTTTCAAAGGTAATAAAAGTATCACAAGGTTCATCAACTTCAAAGGTTCCTAAATAGAAACTCGGGTTATTATCATCAATTTCACAATCTAAAGGTTGAAAATTTAAATTACTAATATCATTCATAGGAAGAGTATATATATTCCAATTAAAAAGGAATTGTCTTTCTAATCTAACACCCTCTGTGATTCCTTTAAAATCTTTAAGTTGAGCTCCATAGTTAATTCTTCCCATATTTTCAACTAAAATTTTAAGGTTATTATTTGTAGATTCACTGTTTAAAATAATCTCTTGATTACTATTTCTATCAATAACTCCTTTAAACTCATCATTGAAGAAAACTAAAGCTCGATCCCTAACATTTTGTAGAGTAAGTTTCATATTTTTTATAATATATGGAATTTCAGTTTCATATACGATATAGCCATAACTTTGATTGAAATACTCCATAGGTTTAATAGTAGGTGAGCTATATTTTTCAGAGATGCTCTCTAAGTTTCTAAATAAATTAGCTTGCTTTGTAAATTTAACCTCTCCATAATTTTTTTTCCTAGAGTTTTGAACACTGTAAAATTTATGGTTTTTATGTTTCTTTACACTGATTTTTCCATTGAAACTTTCTAAAACAGATTTTGTTAAATTATATTTTTCTGTTAAATCTCCAGCCTCAGTTAAAAGAGAGTCATAGTCATAACTTGTAACAGTTGGTCTATAATCAATATCAAAATTGGCTCCAGACATAAATCCAAAGTTAGTTCCTCCATGGAACATATAGAAATTTACAGAAATATTATTATCTAATATTTTTTTGAACTCATCAATCATATTTTTAGGTTCTCTAGTAATATGTCCATGCCCCCAATGATCAAACCATCCAATCCAAAACTCCATAACCATCTTAGGCATATTAGTTTGATAATTATTTAGCATTTCAAAAGCTTCCTCTGTTTTAGAACCATAGTTAATAGTTTTCCAAATATGAGGTAAAGTACCACCACCTAACATATAATGAGTTGGACCATCTGAGGTAAATAAAGGAATATCAATACCTCTTTGAGTTAGAGCATTTTCTAAATATTTTAAATAATTAGAATCATTTCCATAACTACCATATTCATTTTCTATTTGAACAGCTATAATAGGACCACCATTTGATGCTAAAAGTGGCTTTATTTTTGGGATAAGCATATCATAATATCTATCTATTTTTTCAATGTAAATTTTATCCATAGTTCTAAAGGCGATATCATTATATTTAAGTAGCCAAGAAGGAAGTCCACCAAACTCCCATTCAGCACAAATATATGGAGAGGGTCTAAAGATAACATAAAGTCCAACCTCTTCAGCAGTTTTAATAAATTTTTCAACATCTAACATTCCAGAAAAATCAAAAGTATTCTCAATAGGTTCATGAAGATTCCAAGGAGCATATGTTTCAACACAGTTAAAGCCAGCAGCAGCAATTTTTTCAAGTCGATCTTTCCATTGTTCAGGTAAAGTTCTAAAGTAATGCATAGCTCCAGATATAAGTAGTGTTTCCTCTTCATCTAAAAATAGTTTATCTTTATGTATTCTTAACATATTAATCTCCTCTTATATGATATTACAAACTTTATTTTCATATTTAAAAATTTGTTTTGTAATCTCTTTATTTAATATTTTTAAAATATTTGTATATTCAGAATCATTGATTAAGTTTGTGGTTTCTAATGGATCTTTCTCTAAATCATATAAATAAAGAGGAGTGTAATTATCACTATACGAATCTTTCCAAGGGTTTTTAGTAGGGTCAAATACACAATATTTAAATTTATCAGTTCTAATAGCTCTCCCTACAATACTTTCACTAATTTGAATAAAAGTTATATTTTTGTCTCTATTTATTAATTTATCTTGAATAGGTGTGCCTTGCATTTCAGGTGAAGGATTAATACCGGCTATTTTTAAAATAGTAGGTGGAAGATCTATAAGAGAAACAAATTTATTAACTCGACCATATTTAAAATTATCTCCATAGATTATTAAAGGCGTTTTGATTACACCATCATGACAAGAACGTTTATAATCATCTGCCCCAGGTTTAATCAAATCTCTATTTCTAGTTTTAAAGTGACAACCGTGATCACTTGTATAGATAATTACAGTGTTTTCAAATTCACCATTAGCTTTTAAAGTCTCAATAATTCGACCAACATTATAATCTAAAGAGTTACAACAACCTAAATAATCAGCATATTCTTTTTGAGCATCTCCACCACCTAAAGCTTCAATATCTTTAGGAAGCTTAAAATCTTTGAATTTTTCTTTTGAACCATTAGGGCCCTCATATTGCCTTCTATCATTTTGATGATGTGGTTCAATATAAGAGATAAAAAGAAAAAATGGATTAGTAGTGTTTCTATTGTTTAAATATGAGATAGCATAATCAGTCATAGCATCAACTCTATAACCTTTAAAATCAATCTTTTCCATATCTTTATTAAATACAAAACCATCATATCCGTGAGAAGTAAACTCTAAAATATCAGATGCCATCCAATAATCTTTATATCCACCTCTTTTATTTTCTGGAATAGCAGTGGTATGGTATTCTTCAATACCATCATCAGATGCTAAATGCCACTTACCAACGTAAGCAGTTTCATAACCAATATCATTTAAATATTTTGCCATCGTTTTCTCTTTTGTGGGAAGAGATATTCCATTTTTAAAAGCTCCAATTTGAGTCGGATATTTACCAGTTTGTAAACAAGCTCTAGCTGGACCACAAACTGGTTGAGCAGTAAAAGAGTTTTCAAATAGAGTTCCCTCTTCAGCTAATTTATCTAAATTTGGGGTAACATTTAAATTTTGTCCATAACACCCCATTGTATCTTGTCTTTGTTGATCGGAAAAAATAAAAAGTATATTCTTCAAGATGTCCTCCTACTCCTTTACTGCACCAGCAGTCATTCCAGCAAGTATTTTTTTTCTAAATAAAAGATATAAAATTATTCCAGGTAACATAACAACAATAACAGCAGCACTAAGCTTTGACCAAGAACCACTACGACCAACATAAGTCATTAACATAGTTGTCATAGTTGCATTCCTAGGGCTAGGCATATATAGATATGGAGTGAACATATCATTTAGTACAGCTACAGATTTCAATATAGCTAAAGTTGCAGTTGCAGGAATTATAACAGGAAAGATAACTTTCCAATAAATTTTAAAATATGAACAGCCATCAATCATAGCACTCTCATCTAAAGAGGGAGGTATCTGATCTATAAATTGTTTATAGATATAAATTTGCATTAAATCAGTTCCAACATAGATTAATAATGGAGCTAATAAAGTATCGTAAACTCCTAAATTTATAATAATTCCAAATCTAGTAATCTCAGCTATAAAACCAGGAAGAAGCATCCCAACACTAAGTAGAAAAAAGAAAAGTCTTTTTAATTTAAATTCAAATCTACTTAGAGAGTAAGCTACCATACTAGCTAAAAGAGAGTTAATTATAACAGTAAAAAATACAAGTAAAGCTGAGTTTTTAAATGCAACAAGCATATTTCCATCTTTATAAACATCAATATAATTTTGGAAAGTAAATGGCTTTGGAAAAGCTAGAACACTTTCTTTAGCTATTTGAGTAGCTGTTTTAAATGATGAAAATAAAGTAATTAAAAGAGGTAAGATAACAATTAATGCAAAAATAACAAATAATGTGTGGTTAAAAATACTAAATAGATTATTTTTCTTTTTCATAAATCTATCCTTTCATATTAAGTAGTCTATCTTGTAGTTTAGATAGTAATAAAATCATAACTATTAAAATAATAGCCATTGAAGCAGCTAATCCAAAGTTTTCAAATTCGAAAGCTATTTTAACTAAATTTAATGCAAAGGTAGCACTACTCTCTTTTGGACCACCACTTGTCATAACAAAGGGAATATCAAATACCATTAAAGCACCACGAGCATTTAAAAACAGTACAATACTAGTAACCGTTTTCATATTAGGCATTATAATTTTTGAAAACTGTTGAAATACTGAAGCTCCATCAATAACAGCTGCTTCAAGCATATCTTTAGGTATAGATTGTAGTCCAGCTAAAAATAAGATGATTGGCATTCCAGTGAATCTCCATAAAGAAACTCCAGCTAATGAGTAGTTAACAATTTCAGGATCACTTAACCATCCAATTTTAGACATTTTCATAAGTTCTAATGCAGCATTTAAAACTCCATCTTCTGAGCTATAAAGAAATGAGAACATATAAGCTACCGCAACACCATTTATAATATAAGGCATAAAAAATATGCTTTTAAAAAATTCACTTCCTTTGATAAATCTATCTAACAGAAAAGCTATATATAATTCAACAGGTATTAGTAGAAAATGTAAGGTAAAATATATACTATTTGCTTTTAATGTTGTCCATAAACTTTTAGAAGTGAATAGTGTTCTAAAGTTTTCCAAACCAATAAAATTATAAGTTTCAGATATTCCATTCCAATCAGTTAAACTAATATATACAAGTTTTAGCGCTGGATAAATAATAAAACTAAGAAGCATAACTGTTGGTATAAATAAGAATGTAATTAAAAGTAATTTTTTTTGAATTTCTTTATTTCTTAAAAATTGTTTTAAAGTTTTTTTCTCAATACTATTTTCTCTTTCTAAGATTAAACTTTCAGCCATTTATCTACCAACTACCTTTCCTTTTGCATCGTTCCATTTTTTATTCCATTCTTCCATTAATTGTTTGAAGTCACTTCCACTTAAAAGCTCTTGAGATAATTGATTTTGATCATATCTAGTTTCATTTTTGATTTTTGTATAATTTTCTCCACCAGGAATTTGATAAACTGCTTGTAAATTTTCTACTTTATCAGTAACGGCTTTGAAAGGACTATCTGTTAATTCCACACCTTCTACAGTTGGAATTACTTGCATGTAGTTGATGTAGTCTTTATAATAATTACTAGCAAAAAACCATTCAATAAACTCCTTAGCTTCTTTTTCATGCTTTGTACTTTTTGGTACACCTAAGAAAACTTCTCCAGTAACGAAGTATCTAAATTTATCCTCTTTACTGTCTCTAACAGGCATTAAAAACATTCCTAAATCATTTTGATCCTCTTCAGATGCATCTTTCATAAAGTCTTTATAAAACCACTGACCAACAGCAATCATAGCTGACTTACCAGATAAAAACATATTTTTTTCTTGGCTCCATCCATATCCTAAAGGATTTTCTCCCGCTGGTTTTAATTGGAATAATTGATTAACTTTTTCATATCCTTTATAAACACTTGTTCCCTCGCTGAAAGGAGAGTTCATATCTCCCATTTGATTTAGTAGATTATCACCATTTTCAACTAAATAAGGAACAAATTGACCATAAGGATATGTTGTCCATAAATCTTTACCACCAATTGCAAGAGGAATTAAGTCACTTGAATTATTAATTGTTTTTACAACTTCTAAGAACTCATTCCAAGTTTGTGGTACCTCTAATCCAAGTTTATTAAAGACACTTTTTCTATAGTAAACATATTCATTAAAACCATACATGGGTAAACCTACGACTTTTCCATTAATTTTATATGGTTCAGCAAACGTATTTATTTTTGAAGCATTTAAATCACTTAAATCATGCACAGCATCTCTATAAGAATACATGTGTTTATTTCTAATAGCAAAAATATCGGGAAGTTGCTTTGCAGTATTTCTAATTTTCATTGTAGTGTCATACTCAGTATTTGGAATTTTTTCAATTTTTATAGTAACATTTGGATTTATCTTTTTATATTCAGTATTTATATCGTTAATATCCATAAAAAATTGTTCTCCAGTACCTTCCCAAGTACTGAAAGTTAAGACTTTAGCTTCATCTTTTTGACCGCATCCTATTAATGTCCCCATAATTAATAGTCCACCTAATATTTTTTTCATAATACCTCCCAAAATTGTATACGTATTCATAATTTATGATAATTTTATACTCTATATTTTTATATTTGTCAAATTTATTTTAAACTACTTTTTCGAACTTCAATACAAGGAGAAAGTTTAACTCCTTTTTTTACTTTTTCATTATTAAAAATAATCTCAATTCCTATTCTAACCATCTCTTCTGTGGGCTGAGTGATACTAGTAATATCTAGAAGTTTAGAAACAATAGTATTATCAAAACCAACAAGTGCTATATCTTCAGGTATTTTATATCCAAATTCATTTGCTTTTTTTAGAAATAAGCATGCAACTTCATCATTAGAAGCAATATAAGCATCACAAAGAGTCTTTTTACTTTCAAAAAGGGTATTTATTTCATTACCAGTTAAATTAATAGTGTCCATTTTTACAAACCAATTTGGTTTAAAATAAATCCCATTTTCTTTAAGAATTTTTTTAATTCCTTCTAATTTTGGGTGATATTTTTTACTATCTCCACCAATATAACCGATATTTTTATAGCCTTCATTGATAAGGTGATTAGCAGCAATTTCTCCTCCCTCATTAAGAGAGGTTGTAACATAATTATGTCCAGGAAAATCTTCATTAAGAGCAACAAAAGGAACATCTGTAGTTTCTAAAAAATCAAGATTTTTTCCATCTACAGGGGTTATAAGTATTCCCTCTACGTTTCGTGCCAACATCATTTTAATGTGTTCTAACTCAAAATCAGCATTTTTTTCTGAGTTCATAACAAGAAGACTATATCCTTTTTCTCTAGCAAGTTTTTCTGCATACTTAATCATATCCAAATAGTAATGATTAGAAAAACTAAAAACAATAAGGCCCAAAATTTTACTGCCGACTCCTCTCATAGTTTTTGCATTTTCATTGGGAACAAATTTATATTTATCAATAAAATATAGTATTTTTTCCCTTAATTCAGGCTTAACTTTTTCAGGTTGATTAATAGCTCTTGATACAGTTGCTTGAGAAACACCAACTAAACTGGCAATTTCTGTCATGGTAATTCTTTTATTTTTCATTTTTCCTCCTTCTAAATTACTATATATAAAAAATAATACCTTATAAAATTAATAGAAGCAAATTTTTATGAAAAAAATTTGACATTTTAAAAATCATGTACTATACTCACATTGAAAATAAATGTATACGTATTCAAAAAAGGGAGGATATTTTATGTTAAGAATCGGTGTAATAGGAGCAGGTAATAGAGGAAAGGATGTTTATGCTAATTTTATTTTAAAAAATAGTGATGAAGCAGATATTATTGCTGTAGCAGAACCAAATTCTATAAAAAGAGACCAAATGATAAAAGCTCATGGGATTCTACCTGAGTATGTATTTAATTCTTGGGAAGAATTTTTAGAAAAAGATAAATTTTGTGATGCTATAATTTTAGCAACAGGTGATGATATGCACTTTGAACCTATGGAACTTGCTATGAAAAAAGGCTATGATATTCTTTTAGAAAAACCGATGTCAAATAGAGTTGAAGAATGTATTGATATAGTTAAAATGGCTGAAAAATATGGTGTTAAAGTTATGGTTTGTCATGTGCTTAGATATACACCATTTTTTAGTAAATTAAAAGAATTAATAGATAGTGGAGTAATTGGAGAGGTTGTAGATATACAACACAATGAAAATATAGGAAACTTCCACTTTGCACATAGTTTTGTTAGAGGTAACTGGAGAAATTCTGACGAAACAAGTCCTCTTATTTTACAAAAAAGTTGTCATGATTTAGATATTTTATCTTGGCTTTTAAATGGTAATCCTTGTAAAAAAATAGCTTCTTTTGGAAATTTAAAATACTTTAGAAAAGAAAATGCTCCAGAGGGATCAGCAGATAGATGTTTAGAGTGTAAATATATAGATAGTTGCATATATTCACCAAAGAAAATATATTATAATAATATTGGAGCTTGGCCAACACTAGTTGCTAGTGAAATACAAACAGAGGAAGCTTTAACAAAATCTTTAGAGCACAATCAATATGGAAGATGTGTTTATAAGTGTGATAATAATGTCGTAGATAATATGGTTTCTATAATTGAGTTTGAAAATGGAGTAAATGTAACATTTAATCTATGTGCTTTTACAGACGAAGTATGTAGAACAATAAAAGTTATGGGAACTAAAGGTGAAATAAGAGGAAATGATGCAAAAAATCATATAGAAGTTTATGAGTTTGGAAAAGGAGATGGACGTTTTGCAAATGGAAAGAAAACTGAGATTATTCCAGATGTTTTAGAAGGTGGACATGGAGGAGGAGACACAGGACTTATGAACGATTTTATAAATCTTTGTTTAGGAAGACAAGAGGATTCTAGAACTAATCCAAGAACATCTTTAGAAAGTCATATAATGGCCTTTGCAGCAGAGGATTCAAGAGTTAATGGAAATGTTGTTTACATGGATGAATATTTAAATAGATTTAATTAAATATAAAGGATTAACCAGATTGGTTAATCCTTTATTCATCTTTAACATTTTCAAATATCTCAATAACTGTGGGTAAATCTTTTCTATATAGTATTTTAAATGTAAACTCTTTGTAGGTATAAATTAAAGTTTCATCATTTTTTATATTGTATATTTTAACTAAAAGTTTAGAGTTAAAATGGTAGTTAGAAATATATGATGTATCTCCTTTAAGCTTTTTATAGATTTCCATAAGTTCACTATGAAGCTCAAAAAGATTTTTAAAAGTTTTAGTTAAAGAAAAAATAGGCTTAACCGCATTGGTTTCACTACTTTTATAATCTTTTACGATTTTAATTCCTAAAATTTTAGCACTTTTATATTCTCCAACTTTATTTTTTTCATATTCAATATCAAGCTCTCCAATAGTTATAAGATCTTTAAAAATGGGTTTTAAGAGATTTTTTTCAATATCATAGAATCTATCATATGTCTCTTGAATATCTAATAGATCTCTTAAACTATTCATTGAAATATTTAAAATGTTTTTTTCACTGTTTAGAATCTCTTGATAAAATCTATATGAGTACCTTTCTTTAAACTTAAGTATTTTTTTGATTTTTTCATCTAATATATGTGATGAAAATTCAAAGGATACATAATCTTTTTCAAAAAAATAACTATTTAGAATATTGAATCTTTTTTTTAAATTTAGATTTGAATCAGTGATAACTATATTTTTAGAAAAAAACTTAAATAAAAGCTTTTCTAATTCCATAATTTTTGGTTCCTCTTTAACTTCAAATATTTTATAAAGCGTTTCTAAATGAACAGTAACTGAGCTACTGTTAATATCAACTGATCTTAAAAAATCTCTCTCTTTTTTACTCAGTTTTTTAGAAAATTCAATAAAAATATTTTTATTTTCCACTCTGAACTCCTTTTTTCTAATTTTTTTTTAATTTTTTTATATATGAAATAAATTTTTTTAAAACGATATACTATATTAGAGTATATCGTTATATATAATCATAGCTTATAAAAAGATTAAAATCAAGATTTTATATATAAAAAAAGGATGTTATTAACGAAATACGCACTGAAAAAATGTGATTTGACCAATAAAAAAAATTAGTATAAAGTGAAACTATGAAATGATACGGGAGGTTTTTTATGGATATTGAAGCAGTAGCAATGGCCATAGTTGGAAATGCAGGAGAGAGCAGAGCTTTATCTTATGAGGCTTTAAGAGCAGCTAAGAAGGGTGAGTTTGAAAATGCTAAAAAATTATTAGATGAAGCAAAAGAAAGAATGTATGCAGCTCATAGTGTACAAACTGAACTTATATGTAATGAAGCAGATGGAAAAGGGGTAGAGATAAACTTACTTATGATTCATGCACAAGATCATCTTATGAATGCAATATTAGCTAGAGAGTTAGTAGAGGAGTTAATTGAAGTACATAGAGAGTTAAAAGAGTTAAAAGGAGAATAAGGGTATGAGAAAACAATGGGGTATGATAGCAACTTGGAGAATGGCTTCTGAGGGAGTAACTTTAGGTTCAGAGATGTTAAAAAACGGTGGAAAATGTCAAGATGCATTAGAAGAAGCAGTTAAATTTGTAGAGGATTATCCATTTTATAAATCTGTAGGGTATGGAGGACTTCCAAATGAAGAGTGTGAAGTTGAATTAGATGCAGCATTTATGGATGGAAAAACTCTTTCTATAGGAGCAGTAGCTTCAATAAAGGATTTTAAAAACCCAATATCAATAGCAAGAAAACTAAGTGCAGATAGATATAACATATTTTTAGTAGGAGCTGGGGCAGAATCATATGCTCATAAAAATGGTTTTGTGAGACAAAATATGTTAACAGAAAGAGCTAAAAAGACTTGGGAGTTAAGAGTTAAAGAGATACAAGAAAAGAATCTTTCTCCATATGATGGTCATGATACTGTTTGTATGATAGCTTTAGATAAAGATGAAGATATGGCTGTAGCAACTTCAACAAGTGGACTTTTTATGAAGAAAAAGGGAAGAGTTGGAGATTCACCAGTTTCAGGATCAGGTTTTTATGTTGATAATGAAATTGGAGGAGCAGCAGCAACAGGTCTTGGAGAAGATATAATGAAAGGGTGTCTTTCTTATGAAGTAGTTCAGAGAATGAAAAAAGGAGAACATCCAATGGAAGCAGCTCAAAAAGCTGTTGATGAATTTTCTGAAACTTTAAGAAAAAGAAGAGGAAAAGCTGGAGAGATATCTATTGTAGCTATGAATAATAGAGGTGAATGGGGAATAGGAACAAATGTTGAGTTCACATTCTGTGTTGGAACAGAAACAGAAAAACCTCAAGTTTACATATCAACTCCTCAAGAAAATGGAGAGATAAAAATAGAAGTGGCATCTGAAGAGTACATGAAAGCATATAAAGAGAGAATTCAAAGGGGGATTTAAATGTCAAAAGTAATTGAGATTTTAGAGGAAAAGCTAGTTCCTGTAGCAGCTTGGATTGGGAGAAATAAACATATTAACGGTATAAGAAGAGCATTTGTTTTAATGATGCCTCTTTTAATGATTGGATCTATATTTTTAATGATATCGGCATTTCCATTACCAGCTTATCAAAAATTTATGTTAGAAACATTTGGAGCTAATTGGAAAAATATAATAGATATTCCAGTAAGTGCAACATTTTCATTAGTTGCAGTTTATGTAGCATTTTTAGTAGCTCAGCAACTTGCTAACCAATTTCAACTTGATAGTGTAGCTGTTGGACTTTTATCACTAGCATCATTTTTAATTTTAACACCATTATCTGAAATTGAAGGTATGGGTTCTGTTTTAAGTTTTAACTGGCTTGGAAGTAAAGGTATGTTTATAGCTATGGTAATTGGTATTGTTACAGCTAATATCTTCAGATTCTTTGTAAATAAAAAGATTCTTATTAAAATGCCTGATGGTGTACCACCTGAAGTTATAAAGTCATTTGAAGCACTAATTCCTGGAACAGTTATATTAGCATTGGCATTACTTTTAAGAATAGCTATGATGAATACTGAGTATGGAACAATCCACGACTTTGTATATAAAGTTTTAGCAATGCCGTTAAGAGCTTTAGGAACATCATTCTTTGGATCGTTATTAACAGTATTTTCAATTTCAATATTATGGTCAGTTGGTATAAATAGTGGATCTATGGTAAATGGATTTGTAAGACCTTTCTGGTTAGAGAATCAAGTTGAGAATATAAATGCTTTAAAAGAGGGATTACCATTACCTCATGTTATTACAGAACAATTCTTTGATATGATTTGGATGGGAGGAGCTGGAGCTACTTTATCTTTACTTTTAGCAATAGGTCTTTTTGCAAAGAGTAAACATATAAAAAGTGTTGGAGCAATTAGTGCTGTACCTGGGATATTTAATATAAATGAGCCAATCTTATTTGGAATGCCAATTATATTAAATCCTATTATGTTAATACCATTTAATATAATACCAATAGTATTTGTTACAACTCAATATTTAGCAATGACAATTGGTCTTGTAAGTAGACCTTTAGGGGTGGCTTTTCCATGGCCAACACCAGCAATAATTAGTGGATTTTTAACAGTTGGAGATATGTCAGGAGCTATTATTCAAATAGTTAACTTAATATTAGGAGCTCTAATATATCTACCATTCTTAAGAATATTAGATAAAGCAAGTAAATATGAAGAGGATGCAGTAGAAGCATTTGAAAAGGAGGCAAAATAATGAAAAAAATATTACTACTTTGTTCAGCAGGGATGTCAACAAGTATAGTTGTTAAAAAAATGTTAGAATCAGCAGAAAAAAGAGGAATACCTGTAGAGATAAAAGCTGTTGGATTAGAGATGTTCCAAGAGAACTTAGATAAATATGATACATTTTTACTAGGGCCTCAAGTTAAATTTAGAAAAGATGAGCTTAATAAGATAGCTCAAGGTGTTGGAAAAAAAGTTGAAGTTATAAATATGATGGACTATGGAATGATGAAAGGTGATAAAATATTAGATTTTGCTCTTTCATTAATTGAGGAGTAGTTTGAATACTAGAGAAACTCTAGAGAACTATATAGATGAACACTTTCAAGATACTTTAAAAGATATCCAAAAAATTGTTAAAATTAAAACTGTAAAAGAGGAGAGCACCATCGGTGCTCCCTTTGGTTTAGGATTAAAAAAAGGATTGGAAGAAACATTAAAAATAGCAAAAGATCTAGGGTTTAAAACTGTAAATTTAGATAATTACATTGGTTATGCTGAATTTGGAGAGGGAGAAGAGTACATAGGAGTTTTAGGTCATATAGATGTGGTACCAGAGGGAGATCACTCAAAATGGAGTGTACCGCCATATAGTGGAGATATAGTTGGGAAAAATATGATTTCAAGAGGTGCTTTAGATAATAAAGGACCAATAATCTCAGCACTACATTCAATGAAAGCTCTAAAAGAGTGTGTTCCAAGTTTTAATCATAGAGTTAGAATAATATTTGGAACAAATGAAGAGAGTGGAGATGAGGATATAAAGTATTACTTATCTAAAGAAAAAGCTCCAAAATATGCATTTACTCCAGATGGGCAATTTCCAGTTGTATTTTCAGAAAAGGGGATATATACATTCTCTTTTAAAGATACTTTTACAAAGGAAAATAGTTCAATATTAGATATAGTTGGAGGAACAAGATCAAATGTAGTTCCTGAAGAGGCTAAAGTATTTTTAAAAAAAGATTTATTTGAAAAGGTTTTAAAAGAGTTGGAAAAATTTAAAGATACTCCATGTAAAATTGAAGTTTTAGAAAAAGAAAACTGTTTAGAAGTTACATGTAAAGGAGTACCAGCTCACGCAAGCTCCCCACAAAGAGGTATAAATCCAATAACATGGTTATTTAGATTTTTAAATAAAGTTATATCTGAAAGGGATTCTTTAAAAAGATTTGTTAATTTTATGGATAGTGTTGTTGGAGTAGAAACTGACGGAAGTGGATTAGATATAAAAACTAAAAATGAAGAAACAGGTGATTTAACTTTAAGTTGTGGAATTGTAAAAACAACTCAGGAAAAAAAATCTTTATCAATATATGTTAAGTTTAATATTAGATATCCTGTGACTACTAATGAAAAACAGTTAGATGCTACACTTAGTAAAGTAGGAGGAGAAAATAATATAGAGTTTGTAAAAGAGAATCATAATGCACCCCTATATTTTCCTACAGAGCATCCATTGGTTGAAAAACTTCAAAAAGTTTTTAAAGAGATAACAGATAGAGATGATAAACCTGTAGCTTTAGGAGGGGGAACATATGCAAAACTTATGCCAAATACAGTTGCATTTGGACCAAACTTTAAAGAGTTTAAGGGAAATCCTCATGGATTTGATGAGAAAATGGATTTAGATATGTTAAAGCAAGGAATGCTAATGTATGCTTTAGGAGTTTTAGAATTAGTATAAAAAAACTACCTCTTTTGAGGTAGTTTTTTATTCTATTTAGATAAATTAAAATGATAATTTATAAAAAGTAGGATTATTAATAGGTGATTGAACAAATCCTTTAACTTCCTCTCTAATACCAGCACTTGCAGGCATAAAGTAGATTGGTAAAACAGGAACTTCCTCATTCATAATATTTTGAGCTTGAGCATATAACTCAGATCTTTTAGTAGAATCTAATTCGATTTTTCCTTTATCTAAAAGAGCATCGAAAGTGGGATTATCAAAGAAGCTTCTATTACCAGAAGACCCTTTCATACTACTGTGAAGAACAGAACCTATACCGTAATCAGCATCTCCAGATGAGTTTGACCATCCAAGCATAAAAAGGTCACTTTTTCCTGTTCCAGTTGCAGTTAGAAATGCAGCCCACTCTAAGATTTCAATTTTAATATTAATTCCAATATCTTTTAATTGAGCTTGTATAATTTCAGCCATTTGTTTTCTAAGTTCATTGTTACTTGTAACTAAAGTTAAACTTAAATCTTTATAACCAGATTCTTCTAAAAGCTTTTTAGCTTCTTCAGGATTATATTCAAATGGGGCAGTTTCTTTAGAATATCCCACTACTCCAGGCCCTAAGATACTGTTGGCTTTTTCTACAGCACCACTTAAAACAGATTCAATAATAATGTCTCTATTAATTCCCATTGCAATAGCTTTTCTAACATTTTTATTCTGAAGAGCACCTTTACCAGTATTAATACCTAAGTATCCTACGCCAAGAGAGCTAATTTCATCAACTCGAATATCTTTTCTATCTCCAAGAATTTTTCTACCAATA
>NZ_KI518171.1:0-10586 GCF_000479045.1 Cetobacterium somerae ATCC BAA-474 | reverse complement strand
TTTCTATCTCCAAGAATTTTTCTACCAATAGAGTCAATATCTCCTGTAATGTGATGTTCTCCAGTTTCAATGGCAATAACTCTACTATTTTCTTCTGGAATTGCTCTTACTTCAACAATTTCAATAGCAGGTTTACCCCTAAAGTACTCATCATTTCTTTTTAATGTCATATATGATCCAGGTTTCCATTCTGCTAATGCATATGCACCTGTACCCATAGGAGAATGATTAACGTCTTTTGTATTTTCATAATAATTTTTATTTAAAATAGAAGCTGTTATATGTGTTAAATGATGTATTAATGAACCTGATGGAGCTGTTGTTTTAACAATAGCAGTATATTTATCAGGAGTTTCAACAGTATCAATTGCTGAATAAAGAGTTCCAACCTTAGATGAATTTTTAGCATTTTCCAAAGTATATTTTATATCTTCAGAAGTTAATTCTTCTCCATTTTGAAATTTAACACCTTTTCTTAAATTAAACTTTAATTCAGTAGGGGATAGTTGCTCCCAACTTTCAGCTAATCCAGGAACTATTTTTAAATTTTCATCAGTTTCAATAAGTCTATCAAAAATATTTGAAATTATTCTTCTAGAATATACGTCTGTAGCTTCATGAGGATGAAGAGTTACAGATTCACTACTTTGTGTATAAATTAATTTATTCTCTTTAGATGTTGCTGCTTGTTTTTCAGATTCTTTTTCTTTTCCACAACTAATAAAAAATATAACTAGTAGTAATAATTTAAATATTTTTTTCATAAAACTCCCCCTTAGTATTTAATTATTTTAATAAGAGTATCAAAAAAAAATAACTGTGTCAAATTTTATTTTCAAAATACTTAAAAAATGAAAATAAATTATCAAAAGTATTATATTAGAATATTGTTATATGTTTCAAAGAATATGAATGAAAAAGAAAAATTGGAACGTTTAAATAAAAAAAAAAATATGGTATTATTTTTTCATAGTGAAGGACAATTAAAAATTTTTACAGCTTAGGGGAGAGCTTAATTTTACTTTTTTTACCGTTAAATAGTTAAGGGGGCAGACTAATGGATGAAAGAGATGTAATGTTGGCAAAAAGTGGTGATGAAGAGGCTATGGAAAAAGTTTTTTTAAAATATAAAGGTGATATTTTAAGAAACAGTAAAAACTTTTTTATAAAAGGCGGAGACATTGATGATCTACTTCAAGAGGGGTATATAGGTCTTATGAAGGCAGTAAAGTCATTTGACGAAACAAGAGAGGTATGTTTTAGTACTTTTGCAAATCTATGTATAAAAAGACAGATTATTACAGCAGTAAAATCGTCAAATTCAAATAGAAATCAAAAGTTAAATACATCAATAATTGGAGATAAAGATATTAATTTAGATGACTTAGTTCAATATGCAAAACCATCTGTAAATTTTTATTCTCCAGAGGATATTCTTATAGGGAAAGAATTAGTAGAGATGTTAGGAGAGTTTTTAAATAATAATTTAACACCTTTAGAAAAAAAAGTATTTTTCTATACTTGTAAACAGTATAAATATAATGAGATTGCAGATATGCTAGAAGAACCTTCTAAAAAAATAGATAATGCAATTCAAAGAGTAAGAAAAAAAATTCTAGGATATTTATCAGAATACACTAGAGATTAATATAAAAATAATGGATGAAAGATGAAAACTTTCATCCTTTTTATTTACTAAATTTTTACCAAAATTATGATATAATATGAAAAAACTTAGGAGTAAATATTAAATATGAGTGAATTAGAAAAAAAAATAGTATTAACAATATATAAAATAGGACCTACATTTATATCAAAATTAGCTAATCGAATACTTGAAAATCAAAATGAAGTTAGAGAAAGTGTTAGAGCTCTAATTAAGAATAAAGTATTAGAGCGAGTTGAAAATATAATGGTTGAGTATAAAACTAAAGAAGAGAATGTAGTTGTTAAGCATAGAAATCATACATACTATAAATTGACAAAATTTGGAGAAAGAAAAGCAAAAGAGTTAGATGAAAATATGGAGTTTGAATTAAGAGAGGCTTTTAAAACGTACAATAAAGCTTTACAAAATAAACTTGATAATAATATTAAAGAGGAAATAATTAAAGCGATATACTGCGTAATAGACTTTCCATATTCTCAAGAGTTAAATGTAAAAGCTATTTTAAATGAACGGTTTGAAACTCTTCAAAAAGAGTATGGTCATACAATAACTTTAAGAGGAGAGATAACAGAGATAGAGAAAGAAAAGTTATTAGAATTACCAAATGTTGTTATAATTTAAGTAGAAGGAGAGAATGTGGAAGAGTTAATAAAACAAGCTAGTGAGTTTTTTATGAGTTTAGGTTATTTTGGAATTTTTATAATGATGTTTTTAGAATCTTCATTTATACCTTTTCCTTCAGAAGTTGCACTACTTCCAGCAGGATATTTGATAGGAACTAAAGAGATGAGTTTTATACCAGTACTATTAGCAGGAACTTTAGGAAGTTTGGGTGGAGCAGGTTTAAACTATTTTCTTGGAAGAACTTTGGGAAGAAATCTTCTTTTAAAATATGGAAAATATCTTTTTTTAGATGAAAATAGGTTGGCTCAAATGGAAAATTTATTTGATAAGAGAGGAGAACTAATAGTATTTTTAGGAAGATTTATACCAGTAGTAAGACAGTATATATCTTTTCCTCCTGGAATCTTAGAGATGAATATATATAAGTTCAGTATTTTTACAGGACTTGGAGCAGGAATATACGTTGCATTTATGGTAAGTGTAGGAACATTATATAAAGACTATGAGCATATTATAAATACATATATAGTTAGATATAAATATTTAGTTGCACTATTAGCATTAGTTTATGTAGGTTATAAAATTTTAAAAATGAGAAGAAATAAAAAAGACTAACTTTAAGTTAGTCTTTTTTATTAGAAGAAGTATTTTGCCCCAATACTTGCAATAAATAGAGGATCATCATTAACAATAGGAGAATCTGTAATCTCACTAGAGAATTTCTCTACTCCTAAAATTCCTATGAAAGATACCTTTTCATTATATTTATATTCAGCTGATAAATTTGCTCCAATTGAATATGCAGTATCAGCTTTGTATTCTCTAGTTAATTTATCAGTTGATGATCTATTAACTTCGTCTGATGTTACACCAAAATAGTAATCTGTGTAATCTCCAGAGAATCCTTTAACATAAACTCCCGGAACTAAAGTAAATTTATTATTAATATTGTAAGGTCTAAAAGCACTTAATTTTGCTTCAGAACCATGCTCACCAAATTGAACAGAAGCTCCAGTTCTAATTCCAGCAACTCCTGTATTTAGGTCAGCTCTTAATCCAACCATAGCTTGGAAGTCTCTGTCATCAATATTAGTATAACCATGTCCCATATCTTTAGCTTTAATAGGGAAACCAGCCATAGGATCAACAAATACAGATAGAGATAGATCTTCACCTTTAAAGAAGAAGTATCCAGGAGTAATTCCTTTAATATAGAAGTTACCATAGTTAACATCTAAAAGCGGTACAGGATAAGCTTTATCTTCAGCTCCCTTATAGATACTATTAGAAACTCCAACCCCAGCTCCCACGCCATATCTATTCTCTGCCAAAGCCATAGTAGACAAAGTCATGGCTAAAATTCCAAAAATAATTTTTTTCATAATGTTCCTCCAAATATATAGATTTATAACGGAACAATTATATCACAAAATATATAGTTTTAAAACTAAGTACAATATAGAAATCTAATACTAAAAACAGTGCACTTTTTTTCAAAGAATTAAGGTTTCAACTATATAGTTACTTTATAGTCTTCCTCTTTAATTAAAACTAACTTATTTATAAAAATAAAATTACAAATATATCCAAAAACGATTGGCAAAATAATGAATAAAGTAACTACAAGAAGTATATTTTTTAAATTCCAAGATAGATGATTTAAGGCGTTAATTGGTCCAATTAAACCACTAATTCCAAAACCAGCACTAAAAGCAGTTCCTTTAATATTAAATAAAGCTCCTAAAACTCCCAATGTAAATGCATTAATGACTATTGGAACAATAATAAGTGGATTTTTAACAAAGTTAGCCATTTGTATTTTAGCAGAACCTAAAACAGGAACTAAAGTTATACCAATAGGATTAACTTTAAGCCCAGCTAAGGCAAGTCCAAAAGCAGCAGCGCAAACTCCAAGGTTTGCAGCGCCAGCAGCTATACCACCAAGATTTACAGCAAGAGCTATTCCAACAGTAGAAAATGGTGAAATAATGAGAATAGAAAATATAATAGCTATAATTCCACCAGTTAAAAGAGGTTGCATTTTAACAACTTCTTCAACAGTAAGGCCGATGGCTCCATTAACTTTACTAACATAAGGTAAAAGATTTAAACCAATCCATCCAACTGCAGTTGAAATTAAGATAGGAAGAGCTACCATACTTAATCCCTTCACTTTATCTCTAAAAAGGTAGATAGCTAAAGATGCAATAAATGCTGTTACACCAGCATTAACAACATCACCAGTTCCAGTCAAAACTATATTCCCATTGACAAAGGATACAACACCTGATCCAATAAAAGTAGCAACAGAAACACATATACTTTCTAAAGGAGTGAAACTTAATTGATATGAAACTCCAGTTCCAATTGCAAAAGGAAGTAAACTTGTAGATATTTTTGTTAGATTTAATATACTTACTAAATTTAAACTTTTTGCAATCTCCCCAAGAATTGCTGAAGGAATAAGAGTAGCAACTATTCCTAAACTCATACCATTTAATATTTTAAAGATTAGCTCTTTTATTTTCATTTTTTCACCTTCCCATATTGTTTATTGAATTTTTTTCAATTCTATCAAAAGCTTCTTTTAAAACTTCTAAACTATTTGAACAAGCTATTCTAACTGCTTTATCATCACCAAAAGGCTTTCCTGGAATAACTTTAACTTTTAATTTTTCAAAAAGATAGTCTGAATATTCAATAGAGTTTAGATTAGTCTCACTAATATCTATGAAAATATATATTCCACCTTGAGGAGTAAAAGCTTTTAAACCATGGATATTGTTAATTCTATTTAAACTGTATTCAACCCTCTCTTTATATAGAGGAACAACACTATTTTTTACATGCTTTCTATTTTTTAAAGCTGCAAGTGCTGCTCTTTGGGAGATAGCTGATGCACTGTAAACAATAACTTCATTTATTTTTCTAATTGTATCTACAATAGCTTTAGGTGCAATGTTATATCCAACTCTCCAACCTGTCATAGCAAAATTTTTAGAAAAGCTACAAACAGAAATAGTTCGTTCTTTCATTCCACTTAAAGTATAGATTGGAATAAAACTATTAGAATAATCATAAAAATCATAGATATCATCAGCATAAACAAGTAGATCATATTTTTTAGCTAATTCACTAACAATCTCTAAACTTTCTAGAGAGTAACAAACTCCTGTAGGATTAGATGGAGTGTTTATAATAATACCTTTAGTTTTATTTGTAATAGCTTTTTCTAAATCCTCTTTGATAATTTGATAGTTATTTTCAATAGTTGTATGAACAATAACTGGATTTCCTTTAGCTTCTTTTATTTGGTCCACATAAACAGGGAAAAATGGTGCAATTACAATAACCTCATCCCCTTCATTTAGTGTGGCTTGTAAAGCTAAATACATTCCATGACAAGCTCCAGATAAAACAATAACTTCATCAAGATTAACATTATAGTTATTAAACTCAGTTTTATGATATTTAATAATCTCTTCACGAAGTTCTAAATCTCCTAAAGGATCAGTATAGTGAGTATGACCATTTAATGCATCTTGAAAAGCTGAATTTATAATGATTTTATCAGTATGTATATCTAAATCTCCAATTCCTAAATTTATAATTTGATTTTTTTCTGATTCATCAATAGATTTAAAAGTTGTTTCCTCTTTATTTTGAAATCTCTTAGCCAAATATTTTGATCCATTCATTTTCATTTCCCCCTTATAAATTTCCTTCTAAAATAGTTATAAACTCCTCTTTAGTAAACTTAAGTGGTATCTCACTACCAGCTATAGAATTTAAAATTTTATTGATAATCTCCTCTTTTTTTTCAAGATACTCCTCTTTGATAACTATCTCTTTAAGAGTAGTTGGAAGATTAATCTCTTTATAGAACTTTAAAAGAGTATTAAGTTGTTCATGGTTATCTTCAAGTTGTAACTGAATAAGTATACCAAAAGCAACAACTTCTCCATGTAGATGCTCCTCTTCAACTCTTTTAATTTTAGTTAAAGCATCAAAAATAGCATGAGCGATAGCTCCATTATATTTAAAATCAATAAGATTTGAAACGATACCAGTTGTAACAAGAATGACTCCGGCTACTTCTTTGAAATCATCATCAACTATTGTTGTAGACAAAGCATGGTTTCCATAATTTAACATAGTCTCTTTACAAAGGTGACTTAATTTTTCTCCCATAGTGGTGTTGAAATTTAATTTTTTACCACGAGCTTTTAAATTCATTTCATAGTATTTAGCTAGTGTATCCCCTATTCCTGCCCATAGATATTTTTTAGGAGCAGCGATTAAAGTATCTAAATTTATAAAGGTCTTATGAGGAGGTCTTTTTAAAAAATATAGTTCTTGAAATACATGGTTTTCTTCATACATAACTGAAATATATGAAACAGCAGCGCATGTAGAAGCAATAGTAGGGAGTGTAAAAAGTGGTATGTTTAATTTATCCATTAGAACTTTTGAAGCATCAATAGATTTACCACCACCAATACCAATTATTAAATCATAGGCATTATTTTTTAAATTTTTCAAAGTTGAGTTAATAATAGTATGACAACACTCATTTCCATAATGAACTAGGTGAAATTTTTTATCTTCTAAAATTTTAAAAAACTCATTTTTTATTGATAAAAGAGATTTTTCACCATGAATAACTAAAATGTTGTTGAAGTTTTGAATCTCTTTAGCTAAAACATTCCAAATGTTACTGTCCATATAAACTTCTGTTAAAATAGATTTTTCCATAAAATTCCTCCTAGTTCATAAATTAAGATAAAATAAAAAAGCTTTTGGTTTCCCAAAAGCTTTAAACAATAAGTCTTTAAAAAGTTAGTTGGGATATAAGCCTATATTTATTTAATACAAATAGGCTTATATCTATATTTCTAGACATAAACCATAGTTTTAAAATAATACATAAACCAAAACATAGCCCTAACTTTTCTTAAAGACATTTTTAATCTCCTCCAAAATTTTTTTATTTGCATAAATATAACATAAAAAAATAGGGTTGTAAACATTTTTTTGAAAATATTTTTTTAAAAAAAATAAAATAAAAAAAGATTGACAAAATTATAAAAAATTATTATCATTTTTAAAACATTTATAACTGGGGGTATTTTATGAAAAGAACATTTTTGCTATTAGTTATTGTTTCAAATTTTGTTTTTGGAAAAGATGTGTTTAAAATTGGGGCTACTCCAATACCTGCGGGGGAGATTTTAAATGAGGTAAAGGAGGATTTAGCAAAAGAGGGATTAAATATTGAGATTGTTGAATTTACAGACTACATTGTGCCGAACTTAGCTTTGGCAGATGGATCTTTAGATGCAAACTTTTTTCAACATAAACCATATTTAGCTAATTTTATGAAAGAGAAAAATTTAGATTTGGTTCCTCTAGAGGATATATATGTGCCACCTTTAGGAGCTTATTCTAAGAAATATAAAAGTGTAAATGATTTAAAAGTTGGGGATAAGATAGCTATTCCAAATGATCCAACAAATGCTGGAAGAGCATTGATTTTACTACACAATAATGGAGTAATAAAATTGTCAGATCCTAAAGATCTTATGGCCACAGAGTTTGATATAGTTGAAAATCCTAAAAAGTTAAAGATTGTTTCTCTTCAAGCTGCTCAATTACCAAGATCTTTAGATGATGTGGACTTAGCAGTAATAAATTGTAATTATGCTTTAGATGCAGGATTATCACCTCAGGAAGATTCTTTAATTGTTGAGGGAAAAGAGAGTGCTTATGGAAATGTAGTAGCAGTAAGAAAAGGCGATGAAAATAGTAGAGAAATTGCAACTTTAATGAAAGTTCTAAGGAGTGACAAAGTTAGAAGTTTTATATTAGAGAAGTATAAAGGAGGAATAATTCCTCTATTCTAAACTATTTTGGAGGTCTTTATGAAAAATATATTAAAAGGAATTTTTATAGCATTAATTGCATTGATTATTTTTAGCTGTGGAGAGAAAGAGGAGAAAATTCAAGAGAAAAAAGAGAGAGTTTTTGTAATTGGAACTAATGCAGAATATCCACCATTTGAATATTTAGAAAATGGAAAAGTTGTAGGATTAGATCCAGATATAATCGAAGCTATATTTCAAAAACTTGGATATCAATATAAGTGGGCTAATATGGAGTTTGGAGGTTTAATATCAGCCCTTCAAACAGGAAAGATAGATATGGTTATAGCTGGTATGAGCATTACTCCAGAAAGAGCTAAGATGGTTCACTTTACATCTCCTTATTTAACTTCAAAGGTAGCATTCATAACAAATAAAAAAAATCCTATAAATGGAATGGATGATTTAGAAAATAAAAAATATGGAGCAGAGTTAGGAACAACAAAAGAAAATACTGCTAAAAATATTTTGGGTTCAACAGTAATACCTTTTCAAAATAATACTTCAGCTTTACTAGCCTTAAAAAATGGTCAAATTGATGGAATTGTTTTGGATGAAAGTGTGGCAGAGGAATATGTTAAAAACAACTCAGATTTACTATTAGTTGGTATTTTAGAAGGAGAACCAAAAGCTATAGCTCTTGGAAAAAATGATAAGGATTACGAGAAAATAAATGAGGCGTTAATTCAATTAGTTAATGATGGGACTATTGAAAAATTAAAAGAAAAATACAAAGTTAAGTAAGAGAAAAGAGAGGAAACTCTCTTTTTATTTTTGTGATTGACTTTTAAAAGTCAATAAGATATACTCCTTCTGAAATAGTAAAAAATATAACAAAATAATATTTGGGGAGAGAGAATGCTAAAAATAGCTATATGTGAGGATAGTGATATCCAATATAAAATATTGGATAAATATCTTAGGAGTTGGGCATTAAAAAATAATATAACTATACATTTAGTTCATTACAAAAGTTCAGAAGAGTTTTTATTTAACTTAAACGAAAATATGGATGTAGATATTATAATTTTAGATATTCAAATGGAAAGAATGAATGGAATTGAATTAGCTAAAAAAATAAGAGAAAAAGATGAAGAGATTGCAATTATTTTTGTTACAGGGGTATTAGAACATATGTCTAAAGGGTATAGCGTGGGAGCTATAAACTATTTGTTAAAGCCTCTAAAAGAAGATGAATTATTTGATTCACTAGATAGAGCTTATAGAAAAATAAAACAATTAAAAGAAAAAAAAGAATCATTAAAAGTAGTTACAGATAAACAAATAGTAAAAATAAAGTATAGTGATATAAAATATTTTGTAGTATATTCTCATTATGTTCATATAGAACTATTAAATAAAAAAATAACGTATAAAAAAAGAATTAGCGATTTAGAAGATGAGTTACCAAAAACTCATTTTTTAAGATGTCATAGATCATATATAGTAAATTTACATTTTATAAAATCTATAGAAAAGGAATCTTTAACCTTAGATGACAATACGATTATTCCTATAAGTAGAGGTAAAAAAGAAAAAGTATTGGAAGTATTTATGAATTATTTTGATATATAAGGGGTAGAGAATGGAAAATAAAATATTAGATTTAGCAAATAATATTGTGAATACAAAAGCTTGGCAACATGATTGGAGTAATCATTTATCGGTACTTCTTTTTTTAGTGAAGAGTGGAGAATATCAAGAGCTAGAAAATTATATAGAAAACTTAACAAAAGAGATAAAAATTTTGGAAAAACAACTATTAAATGTTGATAATGTCATTTTAAAAGCAATAATTAGTCAAAAAATAGAAGTTGCTAAAAATTTTGGAATAGAGTTTATCTTAAAATTAGATATTCCAGAAGAGATAAAAATAAAAAATATTGATCTATCAGCTTTAATTAATAATTTATTAGATAATTCTATTGAAGCAAACCTTGTTATAGGGACTTATAGGTGGATTAAATTAGAGATTTTTAAAATGAAAGAGAATTTGTATATAACTGTAAAAAATACTATAAATTGTGAAATAAAAGATGAAAATGGAATATACAAAACAACAAAAAAAGATGGAAAAGGAATTGGATTAAAACAAATAGATAAAATTGTAAAATCCTATAAAGGAAGTATAATAAGAAAAATTGAGAATAATGTATTTATAACTAAAATATTGATACCATTTTAATAAAAGCCATAGTTTAATAACTATGGCTTTTTTATAACAATTTAGGGCTTTAAATATACAATTTGGGTATAGAAAAATAAAAAAGATAATTTTTATAGTAATGTTAGGATAGAATTAAAGTCATAGTACGGTGGTGTTAAAATGAAAAGAATCTTAAATACTAAATCTATATTTAATATAATTATTT